>JAPXNP010000034.1:0-11253 GCA_033811955.1 Acidobacteriota bacterium | reverse complement strand
GCGGAGACCGCAGGGAAATCCGGCGTTTCTCGACGAGGACCGGGGATCTGAAGGCCTTGGTGCATCGGCTACGCGAGGCGGTCTGTCGGCACATGGTCACGGAATCGACCGGCGTGGACTGAGAGCCCGTTTTCAACCTGCTGGAAAGGGACTTCGAGGTGATGCTAGTCAACCCGGAGCACATCAATGACCGCGCCCGGGCGGAAAACCTATGCGAATGACCGCGAGTGGATTGCCTGGTTGCTCAGGCGCGCACTCCTGCAGGGGAGCTTCGTCCAGGAGCGGTGCTTGCGGGAACTGAGCAATTTGACGGAACACCGGGCCAAACTAGTCCGGTTGCAGGCGAGCTTAGCCGATCGGATCCAAAAGATGCTAGGGAACGCCGACGTCAAACCGGCCTCGGTAACCTCGGAAGTGCCGGAGGAATCGGGGGTGGAGATGATCGAAGCCCTCATTGGCTGCGCCGCACGCTCCCCGAAGCCGCCTGGGCGGCCGGTAGAGCTCACAACACGTGTTTGCGGCCCCAATATCGTCGTTTCGCCGGTCCTCGGGGCTGGAAACGTGCCGTCGTCGCCCGTCGGGTCATACCGTTCCGGCCGTTCTTCATTGCTTACCGCGGGATCACATTCCCTATGAAAAGGTTGGAGAAGATTACTTCGATCGCCTGCACAAACATCGACTCACGCGCTACCTGGTTCGACACTTGGAGAAGTCAGGACACCCCGTGATTCTGCAACCGATTGCCACACAATCACTTAGCGCAAGTCGGCCAGTCGTTTTCGTAGGAGTCTCTTGTAACGCCGGCCCCCGAGAACCAGCCTAGCCGTATTCCTGAACCGCTTCGCAACTTTTCCGCCTGCGACGTTCTAAGCAGTGAGATGAGAAGTAACGGTTTTGCCTTGGTTGATGCCATCCTGGCTCTGGCCGTTATTCTGATGGTGGGTTCGATCGGCTGGGCGGGTTGGCGGGCACTGGTAGACTCGTGGCGAGTACGGGCCGCCGCCGAGGGCCTCGTATCGGAATTCTGCCGTATACGAGCGACCGCAGTCCAGGCCAATCGGCCCTTCTCTTTGCTCATCTCTTCCGACGGCTGTTCGTACGCGGTGGTCCGGCCGGGGGAGAGTCGACGACAGTGGTATCGATGGCCCGAAGGTGTTCGCTGTTGTGCACGACCGCTCCAACCGGTCACGTTCTACTCGCGGGGGACGGCGGCTCCGGCAGGGACTTTCGTGCTGGAGGCGCCTGCAGCCCGGGCTCGGGTGGTCGTGGCCGTCTCGGGACGTGTTCGCTGGGAGTGGTGGAATCATGAGGCCGAAAGCGGCAGAAGATAGAGAAAGGGAACAAGGCTGGGTCCTTCTCGAGGCTTTGATCGCGACCGTCGTGCTGGTTGGATTTCTGGTCGGGGCGGCCGGTTCGATGGGTTGGCTGCTGGTTTTCGAGGCGAAGCTGCGAGCCGCGGAGGATGAGATTCTTCGAGCCTGGAATCAAGCTCAGCTCTGGCAAGCCGAGCGGGTTGAGACGCCGGGACTTGGACCGACTGTTCCGGCGACATCCTTCGCCTTGCCGTTCGTCGAATGCATCACCTTGGAGGTTCGATCTGGTGTCAATTGGACGGTATGCCGAACGAAGTGAGGCCGGGAGCAGCCTGCTGGAGGTTGTCGTAGGTCTTTGTGTCTCCACGCTGGTGATGGTGTACGGTCTGGTGGTATTTCGCGAACTGGCCCAAGTGGTTGAGCGCCTCTCCGACCTGATTGGAGTTCGCGAACAAGTGAGCCTGGCCCCGGCTTTGCTGAGCTCCTGGACGCTGGGCTGCGGCAGTGGGCTCCCTACAGGAGACGGGCTGTCGGTAGAGGATGACCGGGTGTCGTTGCGTGGCGACATCGACGGTTCGGGTGGGTTCCCCGACACCGTCCTAGATGATCCCTTCGAAGCCGTCGAGATCATGGCCGGCGGAGACTCTCTGCGGATACGCAGCGGTCAAGGATCTTGGCAGCCAATGCTGGACGGAGTAGCAGCCGTGACGTTCAGCCGTCCTAGTGCGGGACTGCTGGAGGTCGGCCTGGAAGTGGTCGGTAGACGGGCTCCCGGGTTATCGCGTAGGCACACGGTGATGTACTTCCACTTACCCAACTTGATGGAGGCTGAAGGCCCATGAGCAGTCGCAGGGGTAGCCCGACGACGTTGGAAGAGCGGCCCGTTCAGTGCTGTGAAAGTAACGTTCCGGATGGAAACTCTTTGTGGGACCGGCTAAACGTAAGCCTTCGAGCCCGTTCGACGCCCCCTCCTCGATCCGCCTTGTCGACCCGGACGTGCGACGCCGGTTTCGTACTTCTTCCCGTGCTCGTCTTGCTTCTGCTGGGAAGCCTCTGGGTAATGATAGCCACATGCCGGATCCAGAACTCCGTCGATGCCTTGGCGGGGACCGAAGCGCGTTTGCATGCCGAGGTGGCGGCCACCAGCTGTATCGCGCTGGCACGAGGGGTACTGGAGGGCACGGAACCGGAGCGGCTTCTGACGGGGCCTAACGGCTCGTTGGACTGTTCCGGCGCTCCGGACCGCCGCAACCCCGTCGAGCGGAACCTCCTTTACGAAAGGAGCCCTGAGGAGATTTCTTGCTCTTGCGACGACGGTTTGAGCTCCGAACTGGGACAGACCGACCTCACGCCGGGGATCGACCTGGGGGATGGTTCCTGGGTGTTTCTCCGTTTCAGTAATAATCCGGAGGAACCTCCCGACCAGGACGAAGACGGCATTCTCATCGTGCGCTGCTGGGCGGTGGCGCCGTTACACCTGCACCGGGACGCAACGGGGCGTTCCCACCCGGTGGCAATGGCCGAGGCACGTCTGCGTAAGGTCACGGCCGGATCGGGCAAACAGAAGGTGCAACTGGTGTACCTGCGACCCCTGTTCCCCGAGATGGAGGGAGTGTTCTAATCCGAATGGGTAGATTGGCGGCAAGGTGGAGTCATCCGAAGACTGCAACCTGCCGGCCTGAAACCTGCGGGTCACCAATATCGCCGCCCATGTGTGCCGTGCCGGCACCAGCGATTGGCGTAGCTGGGACTCCTCGGCCGGCAACGTTGGTTTCCAGGCCGTGCTGATTACGGACCGTTAACGGCGGCGTATGCCGCGGGCCCGGTTCCGGGTTGCGCGTGGTAGCTACGACGCACGGCGGTCGAACATGGTAGTGGGCGCCACAGGTTAACGCCGCACGGAGCACTGCGGGCGCGACCGAGGGTGATTTCCTCGTAGTTCCTCCCGCCCTGAGAGCTCTTCTAGCCAATAGGGGACTGTTAACCCGGGCGTCGCCTACTTTCAGTACTTGCCGAAGACCGGCTGCGCGCACGAGTTCGGCGCCGCGCAACGACAAACGGGCGATTTAGGTCAGGACATCCGGTAGCCGAAATCGCCGTACGTAGTACCCGACGCGCATCGAAAGCCGCATCAGCACTTCACATTGCCGCGGTATTCTTTTCGACTGCGCCAACGTCGGCGGTGCTTTGGGTCGGCTCTCTCAATTTCGCTTCGCATTCGACTGAGCTCCCTAGAGAGTGAAGCTTTTCCGTATTGCCGCAAAGGACCGTCACGCTTGATGCGCGGCTGTTCGGGGTTCCGGGGTAAGAAGAACTTTGGAATGGGTACATTCGGGAGTCTGCCAGGAGGATGTCGCCCATTTGTTGGAAAAGCTTCGATTTGAGTCTTGCCGGACAGGGAGGCGTCGGCCGTTTTCAGGAGCTACAGCTTATCGCCCCTCCACCACAGAGGGCTGGGTGAGGTTGGCTGTTCTTCCATGCTCGGCCGAACGCCTCCGCGAAAAGGACAAGTTGTGCGCCGGGACTACTGCACCGATTTCAAAAACGTATGACGAGCCCCGTAGACAGACGGAACAAGTCTCCTCGTTCTTCTGCAATCCAGGCGCTGAGGTAGTCGGCCTGAACGAGTCGCAGCGCCAGCCGATCGCTGAGACGTAGGTCCACTCCTCCTCCGCCGCCGAGACTGAAGCCCCACTCGGCGTCGGATACTGAAACACCGAGGACGGAGACACCTACGCCGACCCTAAGCAAACCTGCCAGGACGTGGACGAAGGGTCGAACCGGAGTCCGCTTCGGCGAACCGTAACGCAGACCGAACAGCAAACTGTGAGTGTCTACGTCTACGGGAGTTCTGCCAACATCTTGAGAGCCGTAGTGACCGGCGGCATCCATTACTAAGTCGAGGCGATCGGTCACTTCGGGAGCAAAGGAGGCGTTCCAGCCGTGCATGTTGGCACCATCCATGTGCAGGAACGAATACCCGGCGAAGACGTCGCCATGCACCTGGCCGAAAGCCGTTCCGAGTGACGCGGTCGCCACGAGGGTTGCAATGAAGGTCAGTCTGTTCATAAGAGAATCTCCTTTCCGATAAGGACGGAGGACCAACCATGGCCTCACCCTCCGCCCGACTTGTCGGTTCACCGAGCTCGGCATTCATTCTGCCCCGGGTGAGGCTGGGAAGAGGGGGCTGGGACGTCCTCGGGACGTCAGTCGA
Organism: Acidobacteriota bacterium; assembly: GCA_033811955.1. Lineage (GTDB taxonomy): Bacteria > Acidobacteriota > UBA6911 > RPQK01 > JAPXNP01 > JAPXNP01. The sequence continues at coordinate 6,726 of JAPXNP010000034.1, read as the reverse complement.
CTGATTCCGAAGGATGTAGCGGGAGAACGGCTGGTCCGACGGAAGAATCACAGGTATCCATCACCCTGGAAAGCAGAGGGGTAGGTTTTCTTGTCTGTCCCGCTCGAAGCCCGCTCCGTTTTTGGCGACGAACGGACGTAGGTCCCAGCGGAATCGCTGCATTGTGCGGACTTTCCCCTAAACTTCCTTAGGATTCGCGACGATGTTATAAACCAGGAGCTTGGGCGGTGTGACCGACTGGTCGCACCGAAGATACAGGGAGGTCGGTGCAAGCCTCTCGGGAGAATGTCGGACCTCGAACCAACGATGAACGAAATATGGGTGACAGCGAGTCAGTGAACCGATTTCCTGCATCGGCTGTACAAGCCGATGTCTTGGTAGATTCTTCGCAACTGCAAGGGTTGTTGGCTGAAAACCAGCGTCTTCAGGTTCAGTTACGCCGGCTTCACCGGCAGCAGGAGGAGCTTCTGGACACTTTCGGTCGAATTCAGAACCAGGAGCTGCGTCTTCGAGAGGAGCTCCTGCAAAAAGCTCTCTTTCTCGACGCCGTTCTGCTCAGCGAAGTTGACTTCTTCTTTAAGGATCGACACGGTCGTTACCTGCTGATGAGCCGGGGTACGGCCGCAAAGCTGAAAGGCCCGGGAGCGAGCCCCTTTCAGCTGGTCGGTTCCGTTGACGACCATTATTTCAGTCCGGAGACGGCTCAGCGCCATTTGGAGCAAGAAGCCGAAGTTCTTCGCCAGGGCAGGGTTACCCAGCGTGAGGAGACCGACGACTACCTGGACGGCAGACGCAAGCAGGTCCTGGTGACTCGGGGACCGATTTGGGACCCTGGGGGGAAGATCATTGGGACTTACGGATTCGTGCGGGACATTACCGAGGTGGCCTCACTGCGGCGACAGATAGAGGCAATTTTGGAGACGTCGACCGATGCTGTCGTTCTGGTCGACGATGCAGGTTCGATTATTCTGGCCAACCCGGCGGTTCGAGAGTTGTTCGGTTATGCCCCTGTCGAGGTGCTCGGATCGAAGCTTGAGAACCTTCTGGGGCCTCGAGATCTCTTTGAGGAACTAGTCGGGGATCCATCCACTCGAAAGGGAGGGCTGCGGGAGAGAGCCCGTGAGGTTACCGGCTACCGGAAGGAGGGTACCGTCTTCCCCGGTGAGTTGTCTCTGAGCGAAGTCGAACTGGACGGACAAAAGTACTTCGTCGGAATTTTGCGGGATATCTCTGAGCGGAAGGAAGCGGAGCGGCGCCTGAAGGAACTGGCGGAGCTGGACGGTTTAACCGGCTTCTACAACCAAAGTTTGTTTCCGCGGAAACTCGAGGAGCGGTTGAAAACGGCGCGTTCCGGGCGATACGTCGTCGTGGTCACCGACCTGGATCGTTTTAAGCCGGTCAACGATCTCTACGGCCATGAGGTGGGGGACCGCCTGTTGGCGGCTGTTGCAGAGCGAATTCGACGGTCCGTCAAGCAGAATGACTTGCTGGGACGGATCGGCGGTGACGAGTTCGGTATAGGAATGGACTTTATGTCTCTTCCTTCCGAAAAGGGGCTCGAAGAAGTTCTCCAACGGCGACTGGGGGAGATTCGCCGCTCTGTTTCTCAACCTTACAGAATAGACGATCCGGACGGCGGGAATGAGTTGCTGATCCGGGACCTTAGCACCAGTCTTGGTTACGCGGTTTTCGGTAAGGACGGCAGTCGGGCCCGCGATTTGGTACGCATCGCCGACCAAAGGATGTACCAGAACAAGACGGCGTCCCGATAGGTGGACTTCTCGCGCCGCCGACCACCCCGGTTTCCGACGTTCCGGCCGCGGCTTCCGTCTGCGCGGAGGATCACTCCGGTGGCGGAGATTCTCCATGGTTTTCGGCATGGACCACGGGGCCGGAAGATTATGGAAGCAGCGGTAACCGGGAAAGTATGCCCGCACAAACGTAGGTGTCAAGAACTCCTTCTTCGGGTGTGATTCATTCATCGCTCGCCTTGCCTGAGATTCTGCGGTTTGCACTCGCCCAGTCCCTTCAATATGCTGGAGAGGAGTGTCCGGAGCCGAGTGGCGGTTAAAGAAGATCTCGGCCGGAACGGGCTCATGAGAGACCGCTTTTTGCTTCGCAGAGCATTTCTGAAATCGGCTGCATATTTGCCAACGGCGGGCCTGATCCGTCCTATGGTTGGGGCCTGGTCGCGTGGACTTTCTCCCTTTACGGTCCCTTTGGCAGAGGATTACTCGCGAGAGCTGTTACGAACCGCGGCACCCGCCCGTTTCTGGACAGGGGTGAATTCGTCGTCCGGGGACTGCGGCACCTGTCACCAGATTGCGGTCGAACCGGGAGACCACCGACATGAGTCGCCCTATGTTCGGTGTGGATTATGTGCCCGCGAATGCATGCTTGCGGAGGGTGAGCGGGGGTTTTGTCGCGCGCGAGTAAATCATGAAGGAACGTTGCGCAGTCTGGTATACGGGAGACCGGTCGCCGTACACCTGGATCCGATTGAGAAGAAGCCTTTTTATCATTTTCTTCCAGGTGTGCAGGCCTTCTCCCTTGCTACGACGGGCTGTCCCCTCCGCTGCGAATTCTGCCAGAACTGGGAACTTTCACAGGCGCGCCCGGAGGACTATGAGGTGCCTTACATCCCGCCCAAGACGGTGGCTGAAGCCGCCGATGAACGAAAGGCTCCGGTCATAGCTTTCACGTATAACGAGCCGACCGTTTTTGCAGAATACCTGCTGGATATTGCAGCCGAGGCTCGCCGGCGGAAGATTTCCTCGGTGATGGTTAGTTGTGGTTTCATGAACGAACGTCCTTTGGCGGAAATGTGCGAAGCCCTTCAAGCCATCAAGATCGACTTAAAAGGTTTCGACGAGGGCTTCTACCGTGATGTCTGCGGAGCCGAACTGCAGCCGGTGCTGAGAGCCATCAAACAGATCGCGCGAGCCGGAGTGCATCTGGAGATTGTGAACTTGGTAGTTCCCACTCTCAATGACTCGGAGACGATGTTGAGAGACTTGGCTCAGTGGGTCGCCGGCGAGGTAAGCCCTGATGTACCGGTTCACTTTACGCGATTTCACCCGGATTACCGTTTGCGGAACCTCCCTCCGACGCCGGTATCGACGCTCGACAGGGCCTATAGGATTGCTAAGGAGGAAGGTTTACGGTATCCGTTCGTCGGGAATGTGCCGGGGCACCCCGGAAACCACACCTACTGTCCTCGCTGTGGCAAAGCAGTTATTGAGCGAAGCGGTTTCTTCGTGACGAAGAATCTGATCAAGGACGGCCGTTGTCCGGAGTGCGATGAGGCGATAGCGGGCGTTTGGAGCGCGCCGTTCAAATGATGATTGCAATGACGGCTAGATTGGCGGTACAAGTCGTTAAGGGGCGAACCCAACTGGCGCTGTTGGCTGTGCTGGCGGTTTCCGTCGGATCGAGCACAGCCGTAGGTTCCGGTGGTAGATCGGAGGCCCTGGCGGTACGTGAACCGGCGGTGGCGGGAAGCTTTTATCCGGGCGACGCGAAGAAGTTGCGGGGGGCCATTCGCGCTTATCTCGGGCAAGCGAAACGCCTTACGGAAGCCGCCCCTCTTGCATTGTTGGCCCCTCATGCAGGATATGTCTACTCAGGACAGATTGCCGCCGACGCTTACGTGCATGCGCAACGACATTCCTACGACCTCGTCGTGGTTTTGGGTACCAATCATACGCAGCCGGGATTTGATGGCGTGTCCTTCTTCCGGGGCCGTGGCTACCGAACGCCGCTGGGCTTGGTTCCCATCGATTTGGGGGCGACTGACCGCCTCATAGCGTCGGAAAGGGAATTCCGCTTTTTCCCGCCGGTACATGAGCGAGAACACTCGGTCGAAGTGCAGCTGCCCTTTTTGCAGGAGGTTCTTCCCGGGACCGCGATGGTGGGCGCCGTGGTAAGTTCTTCGGATCTGTCGGTGTGCAAACGGTTGGGTGAGCATCTTGCCGATCTGGCGCGGGAAAAGCGGATGCTGGTGGTGGTTAGTTCGGACCTCTCACACTACCCGCCGTATTCGGTCGCCGAACAGATAGATCGCCAGACCCTTAAGCTAATCACAAGACTCGACGCTCTCGACTTGATTGCGTTTATGCATGGACCGGGTCTCAGAGTGCACGGGTTGGCGACAGCAGCCTGCGGGATAGGTCCAATTCTAGTGATGCAGGAATACGCCAGAAGGGTAGGAAATCTGCAGGGACGAGTGGTGAGTTACGCCAATTCGGGCGACACCGTTTTCGGTAATCGCGACCGGGTTGTGGGGTACGGAGCCGTCGTACTTGTTCCGGGTTCGCCTCCGATGGCGGTAGAGAATGAACCGGCGAAGGAGAAGGAGAATGCATTGGAGGGTACCTCGCTGACGATTGAGGATCGCCGTTTCTTGCTGAGGCTTGCCCGCCGGACGGTTCAACAGTTCGTGGAGACCGAAACGGTACCGCTGCCTCGAGGAGGGTCCGCGCTTTTAGATGAACCCAGCGGCGTCTTTGTCACGTTGCGTAAGGATGGAGAGCTACGAGGTTGCATCGGCAGGATTCAGGCGGATCTACCCCTTCGTTTGGCGGTCGCCCGGACGGCGATTTCGGCGGCGACGCAGGATCCTCGATTCTTTTCCGTTCAACCCGGCGAGCTTGAGGATCTGGAGTTCGAGATTTCTATTCTTTCCCCTCCGAAGCGAGTCGGGTCCGCAGACGATATCGTGCCCCGCCGAGACGGTGTCATTCTGACCAAGGGGGACAAGTCGGCCGTTTTCTTGCCCCAAGTTTGGGACGAGTTCGAGTGGGAGAAAGACGAGTTCTTGGATCAGCTTTGCCGTAAAGCCGGTCTTCCTCTAGGTTGCTGGCGGTCGGACGCCGAATTCCTAACCTTTCAGGCTGACGTGTTTAGCGAGCAGGATGTGCTCGCGGAACCACTGCAGTGAGGGCCGAACTCTTTGTCATTGGTTGCCTGTCCCTGGCCGGCCAGGTGGTTTTGCTGCGGGAACTGAACGCATCTTTCTACGGGGTAGAGCTGATCTATATTCTGGCGCTGGCCGGTTGGCTTTTGGGAACCGGGTTGGGTGCGGCTGCCGGTAGTCGCTGGGAAGCACGGTCTTCCCGGGTGTTAATCGGATTTCAGGGCTTTCCGATCGTTTTGGCGGGAGCCTACATAGCGGCCAGATCTTGGCACAGGTGGATGGGCGGGCTGCCGGGAGCTTATCTTGACTTCCACCTACAGTTTCTAGGTACCTGGGCGGTTACGATTCCCGTTGCGGCCTGGTTGGGGGTGCTCTTTCAGTGGGCGGCGCGCCGGCGAAAAGATGACGACGGCCGATTGGCCAAGGCCTACGGATGGGAGAGCCTGGGTGCTGCGGTTGGTGGGTTGGGCCTGAGCATCGCCTTTTGGTGGGGGCTGCAGAACCTTACCGCCGGCCTCCTGACGATGGCTTTGGCGTCTTTTCCAGTGCTATGGCGGTACCGGAACCGGGTCGGTTTTACGCTTTCGGCGATTTGCTTACTCCTGGTGGTATCCGCTCTCGGTTTTCGCGACCGGCTGGACCTGGAACTGACTCGATCGTTGTATCCCGAAGCCGTCGCCGGTTACGACAGTCCCTACGGTCGATGGGTTGTCATGCAGTGGGAAGATCAGACGTCGGTTTTCCGCGACGGCGTGCTGGTTTTCGAATCCTACTCGACCGCAGCGGAAGAGCTGGTACATCCTGCGCTGATTCAGGTGGCCTGTCCAAAGAGAGTTCTGTTGCTGGGAGCAAGCCGGTTCGGTGTGGTGGACGAGCTGCAGAAATACGCGGGGCTTCAGGTGGATGTTGTCGAAGTGGACCCCGGAGAAACCGCCTTCCTGCGCCGGTGGTTGCCGGTTGCGGAATCACCCGAGCGGGCGGCTCGCGTGCACCTGAAGTTTGCAGATCCTCGGCGGTTTCTGCGCGAGGAAGGAGTGGAAAGGGGGCGGACTTGGGATGCTGTCTTGTTGGCTGAGGGAGAACCGCTCAGTGGAAGCCAGAACCGCTTTTACACTGCGGAGTTTTTCGACCTCGTGGCACAAGTTCTGGAGACGAACGGGATTCTTGCCTTCGCCTTGCCGTCGTCGGAAAACGTGGTCACAGAACTGTTGGCCCGGCGAAACGCTTCCTTGGTTGCGGCCCTGCGGCGGAGCTTTCGCGATGTGCTTGTCCTCCCGGGTCCGAACAACCTCTTTATCGCTTCCAAGTCCTCGCTGCTTCGAGATCCGAGCGAGATCACGCAGCGGTTCATGGAGTTTGCTCCTCCGACGCGGCTCGTGGGACCGGAGTATCTGACGTACCTATACACAAACGACCGTCTCGATGCCATGGACCGTAGGCTGGCCGAGACCGTTGCCGACGAAAACCGGGACATCCGACCTATCTGCTACCGGTATGGGTTGTTGATGTGGCTGGCGCGGCTGTTTCCCCAGTGGATCAACCGTCTTCCCACCTGGGGGGATCCGGGAGTGTCACAGCTCTGGGTCGTGCTTGGATTGTTTGCCCTTCTCGTCTGGGGGACTCGTCTTCTTCTGTCGTCGTATCCGGTATGGACTGCGAGCGTCACGGTGGCTACGGCTGGAGCCCTGGGTATGATCTTGGAAACCGTGCTCTTGCTTCACTACCAGATCCGTGTAGGTGCTCTCTACCGCGACATCGGGTTGTTGCTGACGCTCTTTATGATCGGTCTTTCGGTCGGAGCCCCGGCTGTG
>JAPXNP010000033.1:0-11451 GCA_033811955.1 Acidobacteriota bacterium | reverse complement strand
GCCGCCGACGTGGAGTGCGGAGACAGAGCGAAGCGGCGACGGCGCTTTCCATGCCGGCCGCGTCTCGAACGCCCCTTTCCCGCCCGGCGGCCTGCCTTTACCACCGTGGCACGGCGGGTGATGAACGGCCGATCGGCGTCCAGGCGAGAGCTTCGCTGCGCCCCGCTCGCACACTCCGCCCTCTCGCCTCTAAATCCAAAGAGCCGCCACGGGCGGCGCACTCCGAAGTGGAAGCGGCACTTCAGCGCGGAGACCTGTTCCGGTCGGTCGCGGGCTCCACGACGGTGATCGGCACCGTCTCTCGCACCACGCTTGTCACGTCGTTCGCCTCAGCCTCGAGGCCACGTACGTAGAAGCGTACCTCGTCGACGACTCCGCCATCCGCCCGCAGTAGCCGCAAACGGTGCCTTCCCGCCGTGGGACGCCAGAGCTGCAATTCCCCGGCCGAGCCCAGCCGATATCCGTCCAGCTCCCAGTCGAGATCCGCCGAGCGGGGGTGCGCCTCGAAGAGAACCGCCTGGGCTTCCGCCGGTGCGTCCGGATCGAGGGCCAGAACCGCTCCCGGCGGTGGATAAACGATCCGCACCGGGATCAGATGTTCCGCCCGCCTGATGTGCTCGGGCGCGGTGCCGGCAAGAAACCATTCCTGCAGGGTCTCGCCGGAGAGGAGAACCTCGAGCGAACGCCGCTCCAAGCCGGGAGGTGGCGACGGAGGTTCGGATCCTTCCTCTCGATGCAGGTACTGCATGATACGGTTCCACACCGGTGCCGCGCCTGTCACTCCGGACACGTCCCACATGGGATCGCCTGGAAAATTCCCTGCCCAGACCCCCACCACGTAGCGCGACGAAAAACCCACGCACCAGTTGTCCCGCATGTCCTTACTGGTACCCGTCTTGACCGCCGTCCAAAAGGCCGTCTCCAAAGGACTCTGCAGCCCGAAACCGGCGGCGCGGGCGGCCCGGTCGGAGAGGATGTCCTGCACCAAAAAAGCCACCTGCGGTGAAAGCGCGCGCCCCAACGGCAAAGACCCGCCCGGGGTTAGACGCAACTCCACCGTCTCTCCACCACGGGCCAGCGCCAGGTATGCCCGCACCAGCTCCCACAGAGTAACGTCCACCGCACCCAAGGCCAAAGCCGGTCCGTAGTAGTCGGCCTCCTCCCGGATAAAGAAATTCAGCTTTCGGAGTTGACCGGCGAACCTCTCTCCTCCCAGCAATTCCAGTACCCGGACCGCCGGGATGTTTAGGGAGGAGGCCAAGGCGACCCGGCAGGTCACCGAGCCCCGGTAACGGCGGTCGTAGTTCTCGGGACCGTAGATTCCCATCACCTGCGATGCCTGGAGAGGCCTGTCCTCCAACAACGATGCCGGCGTCAGAAAACGCTCCTCGAACGCCGCCGCAAACAAGAAGGGCTTCAAGGCGGAGCCCGCCTGCCGGCGGGCCTGAACTCCATCGACGAAGCGGGCCGAGGAAAGATCCCCGCCGTTGCCGACGTAGGCCAAGACCTCGCCGGTGTCCACGGAAACCGCCAACACGGCCATGTCCCTGACGTTTCGCCCCCGCAGCTCCAGCAGGTTCCGTTGCACCTCCTCCAGAACAAGCTGCTGCAGCCGCCAGTCAAGGGAACTCCGCAGACGACCGCCTTCCGCGCTCCGACCCGACGCCATGAGACGCCGCGCGACGTGGGGTGCAAAGTCCCACGACAGAGAAACGCCGTCGGCCTCCCCCACCGCCATCGACACCGCCCTCTCCACATCCCCGCTCCCGGGTCCGGCCGGCAGTCGTTCGGCCAGACGGAGAGCCCGTTCTCCCAGTCGATCGCCCCGCGCCTCGGGAGCCCGGATCATAGCCGCCAAGACCACCGCTTCAGCTGCACTCAGGCCATGCGGATCCTTGCCGAATAATCCTCGGGCGGCCCCTCTCACACCCACGTACTCCCCACGAAACGGAACCAGGTTCAGGTAGGCCTCGAGAATTTCCCCTTTGCTCCAGGTCAGTTCCAGACACATTGCCCGGATCGCCTGCCGAATCTTCTGCTGCAGCGATCGCTTCCCCGCTCTTCCGCCGCCCTCGTCGATCAGTGCAGCCACTTGCATCGAGACGGTGCTGGCACCCCGGGACGAATTACCCTGCCATCTCCGCCACGCGGCCGCCAACACGGCCTGCGCGTCTACCCCGGCATGAGTGTAAAACCGTCGATCCTCCGCCTGGATAACCGCCTCGATGAGGATCTCGGGCACCTCACTCAGCTCGGTCCAAGCCAGGCGGCGACTTTGCGGGTTGACCCGAACCTGTTGGAGGGGAATCCCCGCGCGGTCGGTCACCACCACGTCCGAAACCGGGAAACCGCTTCTGACCTCGGCAAACGAGGGAATGGGACCCGGCTCCAGCATGAGCCACGCAATCGCCCATCCCGCCACCCCAATGCAAGCGACTCCGACAAAAGCCGTCCTCCTCTTCCGACTTCTGATCACGGGTCAACCTCGATTACGTCATTAGGCAGCTCGGCGTAAACCTCCGGCGCATAGATGGCCTCCACGCGCGTCGGTGGCAGGATAAAACGCCCGGCGGAACCGAACCGCAGGGTGTATTCAGTCACGCTTCGGCCCGAAGGCATCGACAACCACCAACCGCGGTACGCGAGCCGGGCACGTTCCTCAAAATCCGGAGGATTCATCCACTCACTCTTCTCGCCACGGCGGGCAAGGCGGGAGTCTCGAGCGAGAACCCCCAGAATCCCGGCTCCCGACGGAATGGGATCATCAACCACCACCCAGTCGTGCGACAGGGCGGCTTCCACCTCAATCCGCACCCTCACCACGTCACCCACCGAACAGCGTCCCGGCCGTCGTTGCTCCACCGGCGTCACTGTGCGTCGCAGGCGAAAACCCGCCTCCATGGGCTGTGGACGCACCGCGGCTACCGCCCTCACCCAGAGCCAGGGAGCGCCCGCACCGTTGTGATCCGCCAGCAACTGCGTACGACGTAAAGGCCACGGCAGCTCACGTTGTCCGCCTTCGGATTCACCCTCCCAGACTAGTTCCGCCTGGGCTCCCTCGATCCGCAAAAATGTCCTTCCGGTCACCGGCTCCGGATCGAAACGAAAGCCGAACTTCTTCAGGGCCAAAGCGGCCCAGGCATTCGCCGTGGTCAAATCCCAACGGCCGCCGTGCTGACGTTCCACCAAACCTTGCACGAGACGCGCCGAGTCCGTAACGCGCAGGCCGCTCTCCAACCATGAAAGAATCAACCGTGCTACGTCTCCGTCCCCGGAGACCATCAGCCAGGGCAAGCGGTCCCGGTTCTCCGTACTGAATCCGGCTTTCGTGCTTTCGAACACCAGCCGGGCATCGAGCAAACGATCGGCTTCCTCAAACTGCGGCTGAAATCCCAGACGCCGTGTAATGTTCCGCCACTCAATCAACGTCGACGTCGGCCAGATCTCGGGAGACAAGAACAGGCCGGTAACCATCGATCGTCGGGCCAACTCGTAGCGCGACAGCGCCTCGAGCGCGGCTATCTTGCGCAACGTCAGGTCGGCCCGGGGTTGAGCCGATCTCACCTCACTTCGTCCTTCGACGAAAGCGCCCAGACCCGAGAACATGGCCCTTCGGGCTTCATCCGGAATCGGCCAGCCGACCTCGTGCGCCAGCGCCAGCACGTAGCTTGTCAATACGTCGCTTTCCGGAGTGCCGGCAAAATACCGCAACAGCCCCCTGGGACCCAGGTAGAGATGCAGTGCTTCCATCGATCGGTCCCAGGAATCACGGTCGTCGAGCGTGACCGCCCGCGACAATCTCTGCTCCAGACAGCCGTACTGGTAGCCTCGCATGTAGTCCCGGGCGCCGTCCAGAGAGCCCAGCAGCGACGGGCGAAGGTTCAGTCGGATCGCTCCGGGACGAACGGCGGACGGCGGAGGCTCCAGCTCCAGCGCCCAGGGTTCGTCCAGCCGCCGGAACAGGCCTTGGATCACCCGCTCCGGGAAGACGGGCGAAACCGCCTGTTGGACCCTCAGGCGATCGGCAAAGCCGTCGGCCGAGGCTTCCAGTAGGTAAGTCAACTCTGTTACTCCCGCAGGGATTTCCACGGGAAAGGCCACGACCGACGCCTCACCCGGTGCAAGGTCCAGCCTCTCTACCTCTTCCAGCCCCAGTTCCTCTACCTTCGCTCGAACACTCACGGCCAAGGGCCGTCCGGAGCTGTTTCGTACGGTGAATTCGGCCCGTATCCGATCACCTTCCCGAACGGCCGGAGGAACGCCCGAGAAGAGGGTCAGCTCTTGCGTGGCCTGGACCACGGCGGATCCGTCACCGAATCCGTTCAACCCCCACAGCGCCACGGCTACGATACGGAAGGAGGTCATCGAATCGTTGAGCGGAAACTCGAAGGAAGCCTCTCCCGACCGGTCGAGGGGCACACGAGCATTCCAGAAGACCAGAGTATCGAACAGCTCACGCGTAGCCACTCTCCCGCCTCCGCCACCGTCGGGTTTCGCCTTCTGCCCGAAGTGACGCTTTCCCACCACGTGCATGTGGGCGGTGGCGGTCCGCACCTTGTACCCCCGTCGGCCCATCATTGCCGAGAACACGTCCCAGGTGCCGTTGGGACCCAGTTCGAGCAATCCTTCATCCACTACGGCCACCGCGACCTCGCCACCTGCGGCCGCACGACCGTCGGCGCCGGTGACTTGTACCCGGGTTCGGACGGTCTCCCGCACTCGGTAGACCGTTTGCTCCGGCTCGACCTTCACCTTGAGACGGCTCCCGGCCTCGGCGACTTGCAGTTCCACAATCCCGAGCTTGTAGGAGGGGCGGGCCAAATCGGCGAAAAACGTCGGCGGGATACCCGAAACCCTTCCCCGGACCGCCAACACGGAGACGAAGACGTTTGGGACGTCTTGCTCTAAGAGAGGGACCTCTACGTAGGCCTCCGTGGCTCTCAGGGACGTCACGTACCATCGAGCCACGCCCTCCCGCTCCACGGTCACCAGCGCCGTCGCCTCCTGAAAAGGCATTTGTACCTGGATGCGGGCAACCTCGCCGGGCGCATAGCGCGCGTTTTCGGGTACCAGCGTCATCCGATCACTGTCTTCCACTTCAAATCGCCACGGACTGCCGCTCACCCAAATGGTCTTCGTCGCCCGATGTACCCGGCCCGCTTCGTCCGACACCAAGGCTCGCAGCACCAAGTTCCCCGTCGCCGGAGCCGTAACTTCGCAATGGAGAATCCCCGACTCGTCGGTCGTTCCCTCACATACCACACCCAAACGGTTCGTCTCTCTCCCGTAGTCGTAAGCGTAAAAACCGCCCACCAGACGCTTTCGATGCGAAAAACTGTTCCGTTTAAAGACGTCTACTTCCACCGGAACTCCTGGCAAACCCCGTCCTTCCAGGTCGATCACCGCCACGTCGAACTGTAGATTCGTGTCCGGAGACATCTGGTAAGCGGCCTTGATCCCGACCAGGCGAGAAGAGGGGTAAATCCTTTTCGTCCAACCCACCGTCTGGATCACTCCGTTTGGGTCATGAAACTCGAGTTCAGCCTGCAGCAACCAAGGATGATGCCGGGGTGCAGGACCGGGAACCGGAAGCGTGACACCGCCGGATCCGTCCAAGGTCGCGGAGATGGTTCGGGGAATACTCTGCTCGACTTCTTCCTGCTCGCCCGCCCGGATGAGGCCCTCTCGAATATCCTCTCCGGAAAAGCTATATCCGTCCCAGTTCGGGAATTCCCCCGCTTCAATCGGTGTGAAAAGGTAGCGGAGCGAGACCGGAAGTGCCTTGGCGGGACCGCCGGACAGGTACTCGACCGTCGCAGTCAATGGAATTTCGGTCGGCGCAGCTAAAGGTTCAGGCGGCACCTGCAAAGTTCCCCTCATCAGCGGAACCCGGAATTCCTCCACCCGGAAACCCACTCCGGCCCATTCCCGGAACCCGTTGTCCCCTTGGCGGCGATATATCAAACGGTAAGAGCCCAGCTTCGCCGCCTCGGGTACCTGCCAATCGGTCTGCGCCACGCCCCCCTCGTCCCAGGACAAAGGCAGGATGTACCTCTCCATACTTCCGACATGCCGGATGATCAGCTCCTCCGGTCTATCTTCGTCGGGCACCGAGACAAATCCCTCCACGGAACGCCGGCGGAGGATGTGCTTCATGTGCAGTGTCTCACCGGCCCTCAGCAGGGTCCGGTCCAGCACGGTGTGCACCGCCACCAGCGACTCATCCCACACTCCGGGCAACTGGAAACGCCACGGCTCGATTCCGTCGTCCCAACTCGAGTGGCTGAAACTGAAATCTTCGCCGCGCCGCGCCAGAATTAGGAGGCCGTCACCGTATCTCCCGTACTTGCAGACGGGGGCCTCTCCGAGCGTCGGCAGGGTCGTAGGAACGGCTACTCCGGACGAGTCGGTCTTTCCCTTCCACAGCTCCTTTCCGCTACAGTCCGTAACCTCCACCTCCACGGCCGCAGCCGGCTTTCCGGAACCCAGTTCGGTAACCCAGATCAAGGACTGCTCGACACCCCACTTGAAATGAACCCCTAAATCGGTCACCAAAGCTGCCGCTGGGACGAACGCGGGTCCGGGCGGATCAAGGAGTGCTTCTCCCAGCAACCGACTTTCGATCTCCACAACGTAGAATCCGGGCTTGCGGAGAGGAATGCCCACCACCTCGAAAGCCCTCGAGTCCGGTGAGCGGGTCAACTCGAACCTGTCTGCAGGCAGTAGCCCGTCCGCCAGCACAGGTGTCCCTCGGTGCTCCCAACGGCGACCAGCCAACCGCTGAAGCCAACCCAGGACTAAGGATGGAGCATTGTTCGGCAGCCGGTACACCGACCCGTTCAGACCCACCCCTTGCAAAACCGTCTTTCCGTGAAGGATCATCGGGGTTTCCACCCAGCGAACGGTTACCGGCAGCACCGCCGCCTCTCCGGACTCCAAGACCCCGAACCACGCCGGGAACTTTACCAAGGCCGGGTAACGGTCGGTCCTGACCGCCAAAGGAAAGCGGTCAGCGTTGACCAATGGACGGCCGCTGTCGTCGCGAACGCCTCGGGGAAGCTCCAGCCGGAATTCCGTCTCCGGCGGAAACGGCGGAGAAAATTCGAGGGTTGAAAGAAAAGGCTCGTCCGTCTTGTCGGGCCGGCGCTCGAAATCCCCAGGACCGAGCAGGCGTGCGTCGCGGAGGTGCTCCTCGGGGACGGGAGCCGAGAACTCAAGTCGCATGGAGATTAGAGGAATGCACCCCCGTCCCGGATTTTCCCGTTCGCAATGGAAGTTTGCAGTGAACTCCTTTCTGATCGTGAAATCCAGCACCTGGTCCTGCTGTGTGGCCAAGCCGCTCGGTGCCTTGACTCCCGCTCCCCAAACCAAGCGGACCTTTCTCCCGGGAGCCAGAAACTGCCGAGGTCGGACCACAACAATGTGATCCTCGGGATGGGATCGGGTGTAAATTGACTGGAGGATCTCTTCCCGAAGCCCGCTCTCTTCGACGACAACCGGAATGGTTCCGGCCAGACCTTCCATGGTTAGAAAAACCTGTGCGGCCACCGAAGAGAGATCCGCAGGTCCATCGAGAAACAGCACGAACACGGCGTCTTCGGCGATCTCAGACAGCTCGGACGGTACCGAGTAGACGACGGTCGGCCCCCCGGTGTTGAATGCAAACGGGCGTTCTCCCGTGAAACCCGTCCCGTCCAAGGCGGTTATTCCCTGTCGCAATTGGAAACGGCATTCCACCCCCGCCGGCAAAACTTCGTCGAACTCGTAGACCCAGGTCAGCGGATCCAGCCACCTCCCACGACCGTTCGCCGGACAGGAGACCTCGAAGGGATCGCCCAGCCGTTCAGGATTGCCGAAGGGAATCATGGGGGAGCTGAACTCGGCCCGTACCTGGCGAACTTGCTTGACGGTTCCGACGGGGTCGAAACGGCTGACGGAGAATGCCTCCAGCCACTCGAAGGAAAGAAAGGGAGAGATCGTCAGCGTGAGAAAGACAACCCTGGCTAGCATGCTGAGCAGTCTAGTCCACCGCCTCACAAGAACCAAGAGTCGATAAGTTCTTCCAAAGCGCCGGTGAAAAGGTGTCCGATCCGGAGACTGCGCCGCCCCCTCGGCTGTAAGCCCCGCTCAAAACAGGTTATGCCACGTGACTACCGACCGACTGGTCCCGACAGCCGCGCGGAGGAGGCCGAAAGAATAAAAAGGCTCATTACCCCGGAGAGACCGACGCCCGCAAAGACCAACTCCGATCTGAAGTTCCGTCGGATTTGGGCCCGCCTGTCCGGAGGATGCCTTGCACGACCCGGAGGACAATCCGGCAGCGGCCCAGGCTACCGGGATACCCGCGCGAGGCGGATCACTACTCCCCCGTCACCGGTCCAGCCGTGAAGTGCCGCTCGGGCATGCCGCGAAGCCTCTCGGCGGCGGACTCGGGCGTGATGTCCCGTTGGGGCGTCGCCAGCATTTCGTAGCCGACCATGAACTTGCGAACCGTGGCCGAGCGGAGCAAGGGAGGATAGAAGTGGAGGTGGAAATGCCATTCCGGGTGGGCCTCCCCGTCCGTGGGAGTCTGGTGTAAACCCATTGAGTAAGGAAAAGCCGTCTCGAACAGGTTGTCGTAACGAATCACCAGTCGCCGCAGCGTGGACGCCAGCGATTTTCGCTCGTTCACCGTCATGTCCGCCAACGACCCGTAATGGCGGCGGCTGATCACCAGGACTTCGAAGGGCCAGACGGCCCAGTAGGGCACCAGTACGACAAAGGCTTCGTCGTCGAAGACCACCCGATCGGCGCGCTTCTCCTCAAGATCCAAGTAGCGGCACAGCAAACAGGCTCCGTGGTCCTCCCGATAGCGTCGCAGCTGCACAAGCTCCCGTGACGGCTGGTTAGGGATGGTTTGGTTGGCCCAGATCTGGCAATGGGGATGGGGATTGCTGCACCCCATCATCTCGCCGCGATTCTCGAAGATCTGGACGTATCGCAACCATGGAATTCCGCCCAGCTCCTCGAACTGCCCGGTCCAGACCTCTACCACCGCTTCAACCGCTTCCTGCGTCATGGTTCCCAGGTCGAGATCGTGACGCGGTGAGAAGCAGACCACCCGGCAGACGCCTCGCTCACCGCGGGTCACCAGCAAACCTTCAACGTCCTCTCCCCCTTCGGGAATATCGCTCCGCAGTGCCGGAAAGTCGTTGTCGAACACGAAAGTGCCGGTGTAGTTCGGGTTGCGCACCCCGCCCGCCCTGGCGTTGCCCGGGCAAAGATAGCACTCGGGGTCATACTCCGGACGCCGAACCGCCGCCGGTTTTTCTTGCTGACCCAGCCAAGGCCGTTTCGCCCTATGCGGCGACACCAACAGCCACTCTCCGATCAGTGGGTTCCAGCGGAGGTGAGGATGCTCCCGCGCGTCGAATCGGGTCCCTGAATAACTCATGCCGTGACGCCCTTTGCTTTCACCCCGACTTCAGGGGCGGCGCTTCCGAGATCTGCGCCGCCCCTGAACCACAGAGACTCGCGCCCGACAAAGAAATCCTGCTTAACCGACGTCACGGCCACGAATACCCGCCGTCTCGGCCGTGATCCGCCGCGCCGGCTCCTTCGGTCGCAAAGCCCGGGTCGCCTTCCCGGCCAACCACATCTCCGAATTGCCCATCTCCCGCAACTCGGCGGCCAACTTCTCCTGGTAATCCGGAGTGCCGCAAGCCTCAAGAACACGCTTCGTCTCCTCACCGCTCTTCACCCGCTCGTAGAGCTCGCGGAAAAGCGGTAGGGTAATCTCCTTAAAACGCGGTTTCCAATCGAGCGCGCCCCGTTGCGCCGTCGCCGAGCAGTTGACATACATCCAGTCCATGCCGTTCTCACTCACCAGGCGAATCAGGCTTTCGGTAAGCTCCTCGACCGTCTCGTTGAAGGCTTCGCTCGGGCTATGGCCGTTTTCCCGCAAAACTTGGTACTGGGCCTCCATAATGCCCGCCAGGGCTCCCATCAAGACTCCCCGCTCGCCGGTAAGATCCGAGTACACTTCGTTTTCGAAGGTTGTGGGGAACAGGTAGCCCGACCCGATGGCAATCCCCAGCGCGACAGCCCGTTCCCGGGCCCGTCCCGTGGCGTCCTGGTAAACCGCAAAGCTGGAGTTGATGCCCGCACCGGAAAGGAAGTTTCGACGAACCGAAGTTCCGGAGCCCTTGGGTGCCACCAGGATCACGTCCACGTCCGGGGGCGGAACAACCCCGGTCTGATCTTTGTAAACGATGGCAAATCCGTGGGAGAAATAGAGGGCGTCCCCGGGCTTCAGACATTTCTTAATCGTAGGCCAGATGGCGGACTGGGCCGCATCGGAGACCAGCATTTGGATGATGGTGCCCCGGCGCGCAGCCTCCTCGATATCGAAAAGCGTTTCGCCCGGTACCCAACCGTCGGCCACCGCGCGATCCCAATCCCGCTGGAACTTCCGGGACTGTCCGACAATGACGCGGCAACCGTTGTCCTTCATGTTCAAGGCTTGGGCCGGGCCCTGCACGCCATACCCGATCACCGCGATGGTCTCGTCTTTAAGAATGTCCAACGCCTTCGAAACGGGAAATTCCTCCCGCGTCACCACTTCCTCTTTGACACCTCCGAAATCGATGATCGCCATACTCCTTCTCCTTGCAGTTGTTCGATTCAGTTCCTACTCGAGGATGCGAGACACCACGTTCTCAACACCGCCATAGGCTCAACCCACCCATGATCCGCCTGCATAGGTTAGCAAACCTCCGAGCAGTCTGTTTTCCGTCGCTTCAAACGGGGGTCGTCCAGCCTCTTCATATCGTGCGGTCGAAGCCGTCCCCACCGAAGAGATATGCCGGAGGTCGAAAGAGCGAGAAAGCCCGAGATCCGGGCGGTGAGAAGTTGAAAGCCGAGGATCGGAAGGCCGAAGTCGAAAGGATGAACCGCCTGTCCGCCTACCGTCGGGGAGTAATCTGGTAGCCAGGCAACCCTGAGACTTGAGGCCATGTCGCCCAAATTGGATCACCGGGAGACGAGACGCCCATGGAAGCGCTCAAGCCCTGTCTCCAAAAATCCCACAAATTCCTCCGGTTCTCGGGTCAGGCCGGGGAAAGTGGCCAACACCTCGTCTTCCGGCGATATCAGGGCGTAGAACGGCAAGGCAATCGTAGCGAAGCGCTCCTGCTCCAAGCGGCGATTGGCTTCGTGCTCCGGCTTGCCTCCGTCCGTGTACAGGCGCGCTAAGACGTACCGGCGGAACAGCTCCTGCACCTCGGGACGGGGAAACATGTTCGCCTCCATCCATCGACAATTCGTGCAAGTGTAGCCTGTAAAATCAACGAAAAGCGGCCGATTCTCTTGCCGGGCCGCCTCCAATGCTTCGTTGTAATCCTTAAACCACCTTGGGTCTTCAGGTCTTTCTGCCGGCGGGCCAAGCGAAGTTGCCACCTCCTCGGCTCCGTA
>JAPXNP010000032.1:0-11640 GCA_033811955.1 Acidobacteriota bacterium | reverse complement strand
AGCCTCCGGTTCGTATTCCGGCAAGACCCGCTTGATCTGGCCGTAAAAAGAACGCCATTCGTACTCCCCATGGAAATCGTCAACCATGAGGAATCCTCCCCGAAGCAAATACTCTCGAAGCCGGAGCGCCTCCTCGTCACTTAGCCGCATCCGGCCGACTTCGACGGCATACAAGAAAGGGAAATCAAACACCGTATCATCGAGCAACGTCAGGGCCTTGTAATCTGGGGAAATGAAATTAAGGTCGGTCAGTTTGCGCACCGCGTAGAGAAACTGGATGTCGGCCTTGGGGTAATCGGTGGCCCAACTTCCTCCGCGCCAACCTCCTCCGGAATAAACGAGACGAACAAAGGTAAATGAGTCTGCCGGCAATCGTTCTCCAAATTGCGGAGCCGTCGGTTCGTCCGCCGGCAGAAACCAGGACCAGGACGCCTGCTGCAACAGTACCCCTCCGGCGGCCAATGATGCAGACAAGACAGAGCCACGAACAAACCGAACCACGAAACCTCCAGGCACCGGCGTCCCCGTTTTGTAGGATACCGCACTCGGACGCCCGGCAAGGAACCCGCCGATCCGCAAAGGAAATTGGCGTTTGATAACATCCTGATCCCATGCACGTTTCGCCGGTCATAGGCCCCGAGTTTCGCCGCCTCCTGGATGAGGTGACTGGAGGCGAAGCCGACGCGTTCTTCGAGGCTGTCCGTTCTCCCCGCAGAATCCGATTTCGCTTCAATCGGCTCAAGTTTGATCCTTTCTTCCTGGAGGACTTGCTCGCCTGGGAAGGAATCGGTTACCAACCTTTCCGGCACCTGCCCGACTGCTTTGAGGTAATCGAGGGGTCCGTCCCGGTAGGCAAGAGCCTTGCTCACTTTCTCGGCGGGATTTACATTCAAGATCCCGCCTCCATGCTTCCGGCTTGGGTGCTGCAACCGACTGCCGGTGAACATATTCTGGAGCTTTGTGCTTCACCCGGTTCAAAGACGACTCAGCTGGCGGACGCCGTCGAGAATCGGGGTTGTATCGTGGCCAACGACGTCTCGGCCCGCAGAGCCCGCAAGCTAATCTTCAATCTGAGAAGAACCGGTGTGGTCAACACCCTGGTAACTCAAGCTTTCGGTGAGTCGTTTGGTAACTTGTACTTCGAGTTCTTCGACAAGATCCTCCTGGACGCGCCGTGTTCGGCATTGGGAACACTCCAGAAGTCTCCGGAAGTACTTGGTTGGTGGACTCCGGACCGTAGTCGCCGCCTCGGTGTCCAGCAACGTCAGTTGCTACACGGCGGTCTCAAGGCCTTACGGCCGGGTGGACGGCTGGTTTACTCTACCTGCACCTTGACACCCTGGGAGAACGAAGACGTCATCCAGGACGTGCTCGATCGCTTTCCGGTGCACCTGGAAGCGATTGAGGACATGCCGATGCCTTCTTCTCCGGGGCTCAGCGGATTCCGCGAAAAGCACTATTCGGAAGAAATGAAGCGGGCTCGTAGAGTCTATCCTCACACCGCCGCGACCGAGGCTTTTTTCGTGGCCCTACTCCGAAAAGAAGCGGGATTTGGGCGGTCTCGGGAAAAGAAACGGGAGCCGGTGGAACCACCTCGCTTCAAAGGAGCCGACGAGCGCGATGTGTCACCCGTCCTGGGGCTTTTGGCCAAGCATTTTGATTTTCCCCCGGATCTATGGCGAGATCTGCAATTCCTGTACGGCCAGGAGCTGCGCGCCATGCACGCGGGTGTAACCGACTGTCCGGCGCTTGTCCCGTGGCTTACCGCCGGTCTTCCCGTGGCGCATCTGCGAAGCGACCCGCCGAAATTGACCACTGAAGGTTGCCACCTCGTAGGCGCGGCCGCACGTCGGAGCGTCGTTGAACTTACGTCCTACGATGAGTTGGCGAAGTATGTCAATCGCGACGACTTGGATATCCGCAGTTTACCGTCATCGAGTCGAACCCTCGCCGAAAGAGGACAAGTCGTCGTTCGCTTTCGGGGACAGCCGATAGGCCACGCGTGGCTCGACGAGTACCGGCTCCTGAGTCGCTTCCCCCGCAGTGGGTGGCGCTTTGGACCCGCCCGGTGAGATACCGATGCTTCCCGGCGCAAGGCGCTTAGAGAATCAGTCGGACCGCTTCCAAAAGGCTCAACGGGTCCACCCTCGTCTCGGCCAGGCGAACCGTCCAATGAAGGTGCGGACCCGTCACCCTACCGGTAGCACCTACCCGGCCCACCACAGCACCTTTCTCCACCAGATCCCCTTCGGCGACATCGAAACTGGAAAGGTGAGCGAAGTAGGAGAACAGGCCCAGCCCGTGATCGAGAATGACGGTGTTCCCTGAAAAATACAGTTCCCGAGCAAGCACCACGCGCCCTCGATTCGGCGCCTTGACCGGTGTCCCGGCGGCGCCCCGCAAATCCACTCCCGAATGCGGGCTACGCGGCTGCCCGTTGATGATGCTCCGCTTGCCGAAGGCACTGATGACCTCTCCCGGTACCGGCACCAGGAATTCGCCGTCCCATAGCGGTTCGGGAGTGAGCTCGGCGAAGATCCTGCGGACAAGCTCTTGCTCCCGCCGAATGCGCTCGAGTTCCTCGGGGGGAGGTTCCACGTATCGTTCCTCGACTTGAATGCGCCGCACGGGGAACTCCTTCGGCTGAACATAGAACACCGCCTGCAGAGCCCGAGTCTCTCTCTGTGTGCTTCGCGCTTGCACTTCCAGCACATGGCGTCCCGGCTGCACGCCGAGATCAATACCTACGAGAACTCTCCATGAACCGTCCAGTGATGATCGAAACGCCGGGAACTCCTTCCCGAACATTCTCGCCGTCATCCAGACAACCTGAGGCGGAGCCAGAATCTTGCAGGAGATCACCTCTCCCGGGGTCAGCGCTCGGGCGGACCACTCCAGCTCCAGCTCGTCGCTTACCACTCGACCGCCGGCGAGAGCGAAAACGGCCGACCACATTATTGCGGCCAAACCGCTTGCAAGACGTAACCGGTGACTAGGCCTTTTGTTCTTCGACCAGCTTTTTCTCGACACTTCGGACTTTCTCCTCCATAGTCTGCCGACGATCCACCCTCGTATCCAGCCTCACCGTCGTAGTAATGCGCGGGGCGCCCATGACGTGAAGTGTCTCATGACAGCGTTTCAACGCTCCCATGACCGCGTCCCATTCCCCCTCCACGTTGGTCCCGAAAGCGTGCAAGTGCGCTTTCAGTCCGGCCTCCCGGATCACCTTCTCGCAGGCGGCAACGTAACGGGAAAGACTTACGCCCACCCCCAGCGGCACGATACATATGTCAGCAATAACGTTCATGTCTCCTCCTCCGAATCGCGTACGTCCTGAGGGCCCTGTCGGGTCAGGTCCTGGCCGTACCCCCTCTCGGGCGAAACCCGCGGCTCCGTGTCTGTTTGGTGCGCAATCCATCGTTGGCCGCCGGCCACCGCGGAGCACCCGACCAAACGTGTAACCTTCACTTCGCGGATCCCCACGGTCGGCCGGCCCCGATGCGGGAGAAGCCGGGAATCGAAGTCACTGTGGGCCCTCGATTGTACCTCCGGCGCCGCCGAACCCGGATCTCACGTTTCCCGGCGGCCAAGTCGGTTTCCTCGGTTTTCCAACCCCTTCCTACAGCGCTCGCCGCTCAGGGTCGCTCTTTTGAACACCCTATCACGAGCTTCCCACCCCGGGGCGCTTGTTGCGCAGCAAACAACAGTGTATCTTTACTGCGCAGGGGTAGGGGGAGAGACTATGCACCGATTTATACCGGTTGGACTGTTGGTTTTATTCAGTCTGGCTTTCTTTGCCGCTTCTCGAGAGGATCGAAGCGGCACTTTGCGCCACGTGGTAGCCTTTAAGTTCAAAGATTCCGCCACTCCGCGACAGATCGATGAAATCGTGGCGGCCTTTCGGGACCTTGAGAATAAAATCCCGGAAATTGTGACCCTTGAGGCCGGGACAAATGTCAGTCCGGAGGGTTTGCACAAAGGTTTTACGCACTGTTTCATTGTTACGTTCCATACGTCCGCGGATCGAGATCTGTATTTGGACCATCCCGCCCACAAAGCCTTCGGACAAGTGTTGCAACCGATTTTAGAAGACGTTTTTGTGATCGATTTTTGGGCAGAGTAGCTGAAGTGACGAGACGTTCTTGCGACTGGCATGATCGCACTCGGTTTTTCAAGCCCCGGGGTGGTGAGACACCGGCTGCAGGCTGACGAGCGTGCAAAAGTTTGACAGCCGGGAATTGTTGCCTTGCACGAACGTGTCAACGGGTTTTAGGTCTTGAATGTCAGCGTGGATCTCGTGACCTTCCCCGGCCGTGGACTCGAGAGAGCTGAACTCCCTCCGGATGATCGTCCTGTCTCCATCTTGTCAAAGGGGCGTCCCGACAAATCTCACGACTCGAAGCGCTTAGCGGTACTTGGCGTCGGAATCGCTGTAGGCCCACCCTTCCCGGGCGAAGACGTCTCTTCATGGAACTCGGGGAGGGCCTTTTCCGTTCCTTCGTTCCGCCCGCAAGAGGCGTAGTATGCGTGAAGGATTGAGAACCGGAGCCGAGGATCGGGCTGTTTGGAGGGCCGGTTTCCTGCCTGTTTCGGGCGGGGAGTGGAGACAAGCAGTCAAGTTGATTCGAGCGGTACGGTCGATTATGTTTTCCAAAAGGCCGATGCCCAGATCAGAGAGAGGAGACTTCCATGATTCGAGATGAAGAAGCTCTCAGCTATCATGCCGTCCCCCGGCCCGGAAAGATCGAGGTGACGCCCACGAAGCCTTGCCTCACGCAACGCGATCTTTCTCTCGCCTACACTCCGGGCGTTGCCGTCCCATGCCGTCACATCCAGAGAGACGTCGAGAAGGCTTACACCTACACCGCCAAAGGCAATTTGGTGGCCGTCGTCTCGAACGGAACGGCCGTCCTTGGTCTGGGCAATATCGGGGCGCTTGCCGGGAAACCCGTCATGGAAGGAAAAGGCGTTCTGTTCAAGCGCTTTGCCGACATCGACGTTTTCGACCTGGAGATTGACAGTACCGACCCCCAGGACGTCATCCGGACCGTCAAGCTCCTCGAACCGACCTTCGGAGGGATTAACCTCGAAGACATCCGGGCACCTGAATGCTTCTTGATCGAAGACCGCCTCAAGGAGTTACTTCAGATCCCGGTCTTCCACGACGACCAGCACGGCACGGCCATCATCTCCGGCGCGGCTCTTCTCAACGCTCTAGAGATCGTCGGCAAGGACGTCTCCGACGTCAAAGTGGTTTTCAACGGAGCGGGAGCGAGCGGAATCGCTTGCGCGAAATACTACCTGCGCCTGGGTGTGCGTCCGGAGAACCTTATCCTCTGCGATTCGAAGGGCGTGATCTACCGAGGCCGCACGGAGGGTATGAATCCTTGGAAAGAGCAGCTGGCGTCGGATACGGAGGCCCGCACCCTGGCGGAGGCGTTGCGGGGGGCCGACGTCTTCGTCGGCCTTTCGGTGGGGAATTGCTTGACCGGAGAGATGCTCCGTACGATGAGCGACCGGCCGGTCGTCTTTGCCCTGGCCAATCCCGATCCCGAGATCACGTACGAGGAGGCCAAGGCCGCCCGGCCCGACGTCATCATGGCAACCGGTCGGTCCGACTATCCCAACCAGGTAAACAACGTGCTCGGCTTCCCGTTCATTTTTCGAGGAGCTCTCGACGTCCGTGCCACCGCCATCAACGAGGAGATGAAGCTGGCGGCCACGAAGGCTCTGGCCTCCTTGGCCAAGGAAGACGTCCCCGAATCGGTGGCGAAAGCCTATGGACTCGAGCGATTGCGGTTTGGCTCTGATTACCTGATTCCCAAACCATTCGATCCTCGCGTCCTGATATGGGAATCGGCCGCGGTGGCCGAAGCCGCCATGAAAACAGGAGTCGCCCGGCGCCCGATCGACCTCGATCGCTATCGCGAGGAACTGGAACAGCGCTTGAGCCCGTCCCGCGAGGTCATGCGTGTCATGATCAATCAGGCTCGGCGTGATCCCAAGAAGGTGGTCTTCCCTGAAGGGGAACATCCCAAGGTCTTGAGGGCTTGCCAGGCCATTCTCGAGGAGAGAATCGCCGTCCCCATCCTACTGGGCGCCGAGGCGCGCGTCCGTGAACTGGCGCACGAATATGCTCTACATCTGGACGGTGTGCAGATCGTTGATCCTCAGGAATCCCCCCTGGCTGCACGGTATGCTCAGGAACTGTATCAGTTACGGCAGCGCAAGGGTATCACTTTGGCCGAAGCGCAGCGGTTGATGAGGGACAATCCCAACGTTTACGGAGCCATGATGGTACGGCTGGGCGACGCCGACGCCTTGGTGGCGGGCGTCGGCCAGCACTACCCTGACACTCTGCGCCCCGCCCTGCAAATCATTCAGGTTCGAGAGGACTGCAGCCGGGTCGTCGGCCTTTTCCTGATGGTTTTTAGAGATCGCCTGCTCTTCTTCGCCGATACGACCGTAAACATCGAGCCAAGTGCCGAGGAGCTGGCCGACATCGCCATCCTGACGGCCCAGGTTGCCCGCCGATTTAACGTGGATCCCCGGGTCGCCATGCTGTCGTTTTCGAACTTCGGGAGCGTCCGGCACCCCTTGACCGAGAAGGTGCGACGAGCGACGGAGCTTGTTCGCCAAAAGGCACCCGGTCTGGCAGTTGACGGAGAAATGCAGGCCGACACCGCGGTTTTCTACGACCTCATCCGAGAACACTATCCTTTCAGTACCTTGACTCAACCGGCGAACGTTTTGATTTTCCCGGACTTACAATCGGCCAATATTGCTTACAAGCTGGTACAACGACTGGGGGGAGCCGAAGCCGTCGGCCCGATTCTCGTCGGCATGCGAAAACCCGTACACGTCCTACAGTACGGTTTCGAAGCCAAAGACATCGTTAACATGACGGCGATTGCGGTGGTCGAGGCGCAAGAGGCAATTCATCCGGGGCCGCGGCAATCCTTCTAACCGACCGCTGCGCGATCCTTCGCACAGACTAAGGAACAGAACGCCCGTGGCACCCGAGACGTTCGGCCACGTGCACGCGAGCGCCCTCTTACGGCTTGGAGGCTTTCAGTTGGGGAAATCGCGGAACTGTAGGCCTACGTGCTCCAGTTCTGTCGTCAAAGATGCCGGATTCTTTCGCGTGGCCGGAAAGAGCCGCCCGGGCTTGCGGGGGGAGAGAGTGGAAACAGACGAAGGTTGCAGGCCTCCGTCCCGGCCTCAGAAAAGGGTCGTCGGTATTCCACCTGCGGACGCCGGCCGGAAGCAGTCTAAACAGAAGGTCCCATCCTTCAAATCCACCTCTTCGACGGAGTTCGAGAAGTGCATCACGCAAAACGGATCACGGCAATGAACCAAACCTAAGGTATGCCCCAGCTCGTGCAGTGCCTCCTTCTCCACTTTTTCCAGGAGGGTCTTCCGGTCCGAGGGAAGGCCGTACCGTTCCTGCCGCAGTCGGTGGGCGGACACACGACGGCCGACCGCTTCCCTAAGACGGCTTCACCAAAGACAGACGTAAGAATCGGAATGAAGAGATCGTGCTCGGTAATACCCAGGACAACCTCACCTTTCCCGGGTTCAATCAAACGCAGAAGTTCTGAGAGCAGCGGTGTCGAATGATATTGGCGGCGCCTGACCTCCAAATAACGATGAGGGTCGAGAGGGACTCCCAGAACCCTGGTCCGGACAGTGCAGGTGACCCGGCAAGACCAGGGCGAGGTACTCGAGCACGTCGGAATCGCCGGCTCCCACACAGGTACCAGGGTCAGCAAGTTCACGCGCTCTTACGGCCTCCGGCCCCTGGGTCAGGATTCCTTTCTGAGGCCGTGTTTCTTGATCTTGTTATACAGCGTCACGCGATCGATTCCGAGCAACCTCGCGCTGCGGGAAATGTTCCAGCCGGTTTGGTCCAACACCGCTTGAATGTGCTCCCGCTCCACCGCCGCCAAAGAGGAATCCCGCCAAACCGACCGGGACGGAGCTTTGAGCATCGGGAAATCGGACAGCCGAAGAACACGGTTCTGCGCCACCAGGACCGCCCGTTCTATGGCATTCTGCAGCTCTCTTACGTTACCTGGCCAGTCATAGCGACACAATGCATCCATGGCCTCGGAGGCGACTCCTTCCACCGCCTTGTTCATTCCGGCGGAGAACTGTTGGAGAAAGTAATTCACCAGCAGCGGGATATCTTCACGGCGCTCCCGCAAAGGAGGTATATGAATGCAAAAGACGTTGAGCCGGTAGTACAGGTCTTCACGGAATCTCCCCTCCCGGACCATCGCCTCGAGATCCCGGTTCGTCGCAACGATCAAGCGAAAATCCACGGGGACGGGCCGGTTTGATCCCACTCGATACACTTGTTTCTCTTCCAACACGCGTAACAGGTCTATCTGTGTCTTCAGAGAGACCTCTCCGATCTCATCCAAGAACAGAGTGCCGCCGTCGGCCGTCTCGAATTTGCCTTTGCGGCGGTACTGCGCTCCGGTAAACGCGCCCTTCTCATGTCCGAATAATTCGCTCTCCAAAACGCCTTCGGCGAGAGCTCCGCAACTGACTACTACCAGAGGCAGGTAGCGGCGGGGACTGCACGTGTGGATCGCACGGGCCACCAATTCCTTTCCGGTACCGCTTTCGCCCCGGACTAGAACGGTCGTGTCCGTTTCCGCCACCAACTTCACTTCCTCCAACACTTTCTTGATCTCCCGACTCTCCCCCACAATGCCGTGGAAGGCCGACATCTCCTCGATCTTCCGCCGCAGTGCGACGTTTTCGTCCACCAAGCGTTTTCGCTCTACCGCCTTGCGCAATACGCGCTCAAGCTCCTCCGGCTCAAACGGTTTAACAACGTAGTCGTACGCCCCTTGCTTCATCGCTTCTACGGCGGTCTCCACCGACGCGTAGGCCGTCATGATGATGACGATGGCTTCCGGCTGAGCGTCGCGCAGGCGTCTTTGCAATTCCAACCCGTCGATTCCCGGCATCTTGATGTCCACCAGGTAGATGTCCCAGTCGTCGCGGGCCAACGCCTCCAGGGCCTCCTTAGCCGAGGCGGCCAGGCCGACGCTGTAGCCTTCCTCCTCCAGCCAACCTCCCAGCGACTTCCGGACCGAGGCTTCGTCGTCCACCACAAGAATTCGAAGCTGCCGCTCCACGTTCATTGCGTCGCTCCTCTATCAAGCACCGCCGATTCTTGCGCCGGTGCTGGTTCCCCCGGGAAAGAGATCTTCATCGTCGTCCCCACCCCTACTTGCGACTCAGCCTTCACGGCCCCTCCGTGGGCGTAAACGATTCCGCTGACTACCGCCAGTCCCAAGCCGACGCCGTGACTTTCTTCCTTCGTAGTGAAAAAGGGCTCAAAGATGTGCTGCAACGTCTCCTCGTCCATACCACAGCCGGTATCGCGGACGGCGATTTCCACCATGTGTGTCTCGGGTTGAAACCTGGCGGAAACTAAGATCTGGCCGCCTTGCCACCCGACGGCCTCGGCCGCATTGATCAGAACCGCAACCAACACCTGCTTGACCGCCTGAGCGTCACAAATGATCCGGGGCAAATCTTGCGGCAGCTCAGTCTGGAGCCGAATATTCATCAGGTCGATCTTGTGCTGGACCAGGCGAATGGAATCCCTTACGATCTGATCGACTCGCTCGGGCCGCCGCACCTCCCTTTGCGGACGAGCAAACTGCAAGAGGTTCTTCACGATCTCACCACAACGACCGGCCTCTTCGGCGATGAGCTGAAGAGGCTCCCGAAATTCTTCGACCTCGGGCTTTGATACGCGGGCCAGTTTCTTCTCGAGCAACCGAGCCGACGTCAAAATCCCGGCAAGAGGATTGTTGATCTCGTGAGCCACCACCGCAGCCAGTTTCCCCATGGAGGCCATCCGCTCCACCTGGATCATCTGCTCATGCGTCTTCTGCAGCGCGGCGGTCTTCTCTTCCACTCGCATCTCCAGGGTCTCCGCCCACCGACGCAAAGATTCCTGCGCGGCTTGAAGACGCTCGGCCATCTCGTTGAACGACCGACTCAGTTCCCCCATTTCATCATTTGAGTCAAAGCGGATCCGCCAGGAGAGATCGCCTGCAGCAACCCGACGGGTTCCGCTCGTCAGTTCCTTCACCGGTCGATGAACAAACCACCAGACGAGTCCACCCCAAAGCACGGCCACAGCCGCGACCGCACCCACCAACTGCGTCAGGAGAAGACGACGTCCGGCCAAAATGGTAGCGTCCACTTCCTGCAACGACATTGTTACGTCGAGCACTCCCAAAACTCTCTGATCCGCCGAATGTGCATGGCACAAAGCGTTGTAGCATTCGGGTGCGTTTTCGATAGGATTGATCAGTCCCAGCACCCGATTGCCCCGGGCGTCGATGAATATCCGCCGCCGGTCGGAGCGCTCCGGACGGTTCAGCGGCTCGCTGCTCCTATGGCAGGCGAAACAAGCCTCCCCCTGCTTATCGACAACGGTACCTATTTCCGGCTCGTCACTGGAGAAAGAAACACGGCCGATCTCGTTGAAGATCCTGATCTTCTTGATTCCCGGCTCCGCACCAAGAGTCTTGATCGTATGGTAGATGTGCTCTCGATGGTTCAGCTGCATGCTGTAGAGGATGCTACGCTTGATACTTTCACTGACTCGGTCGGCGGCTTGAAGAGTGACCCTCTCCAGATTGCGGCGATGCCGTTCAAGCACCCGATAGCCGAATCCGGCAAAGATCAATGCCGTTACGCAGCCTAAGCTGAGAATAAGCTTTAGACTCAGCCGATCCACAATAAATTTCCTCGAGGCTTACCCAGACCGGGAGGCACGTTCCTTCTCTGGAGAACTGTCTCGATGCGCCGGTTTCCGACTGTCGCTCCATCCTCTCAGCCGGGAGCAAACGGGGATCCCCGGTGCCTTTCGTCCTTGGCTTTCAGCTTGACACAATCACTTGCCCGGTGCCAGGGGGCCGGCCCCGCAGCGGAACGTCGCCTCCCAGCACCAAAGCGTGAAAACCGGGAAGCATATGCAGTTAGGAGTTTTCCGGCATGCGGTCATTGTCGAAGATATCGGCGGAACTCGGCAGTTTCCGGTACAGTCATTTGCCTCCCGTACCCGACCGCCTGACCGTACCGAAATCCTCAGGTTCTTGCTCTGGAGCGACACCGATTGGTCGACAATGCAGATCAGAGGGATTTCGCCGATCCCGGCGACGGGCTTCTATGGTCAAACCGCGGGATTGGCGTCTCGGCGGGATTTCGACTGAAGCAGGTGCCGATTTGGCGACCTGCGCTGTAAAAGAGAGGCTCCTACCTCTGGTTTAGCTCTCCAGGCCGTCTCAACTGACTGACCTTCGGCTTGCAAACAGCGCGCGCGGCAGCGGCTCACCCCGTGAGTTTGCGGTCCCCGCGATTCTTTCGTCGGGCAGCAAAGCAGCTCCCGTGCCGAATTTTGTGACGCCCTGTTGAGGAATTCGCCACCCTGTCGTGATGTCCAACATGTTTCGGGTTGTAATGGTCGTCTCAGCAGTTTTTTTTAGAAACCTGATTGCCTCTCTTACTAGGAACCTTTACACTAAGGTCAGAGACTGATCCCGAGGCTGATCGAGCGCCACTACGGCCCGGATCGCCAACGTTCAAGACCGCTGATGTTCCAGC
>JAPXNP010000031.1:0-12211 GCA_033811955.1 Acidobacteriota bacterium | reverse complement strand
CCGTCGGCCGGGGCAACGGAACGCACAGCATAACAACCGCGGCCAGCAACCACCCCCGCACTCCAGGTAGCTGTTTCCTTGGTTTCATAGTCTCCCCCTTTCCCGCCTTCCTCACTGCCAGGCCTCTTGATCTGCTTCAGTTTCCCAATTCAGCCCTCCCAAATCCCATTGCGGCAAGGTTCCCGCAGGAGATTCGATATCCGAGGCCAACAGGAAATCCGACGGTGCCTCCCACGAGTACAACTCCCAGGCAAACGACTCCGAGCCGACGGGCTCGCCGGGACTGAACAGGACGTTCCAGAAAACCAAGCTCGCAAGTACGATTCCCGCAGCCCAGGCCAGTCTCCCCCGCCGTATCCAGGCGCTCTTCCCACTCGGCAAGGAACGAACTTCCGTCAGCAAGTCATCAAACGGGGGCGCCTCAGCCGCTTCGACGTCTCTCAGGGCTTCAAAGAAGTCCCATACTTGACGATCTGTTTCTTTTCCCTTCATCTTGCCACCCCATATCTCGTAGGATCTCGGCCAATCTTGCTTTGCCTCTCTCATAATGAGTCCTGGCCGAACCCACCGAGATGTTCATGATCACGGCACTCTCTTCAATCGTTAGACCGTGGTAAAAAACCAGCCGAAGTACCTCCTGCTGCCGAGGCGACAGCTTGCCAAGAATGTGCTCCAGCTGCTCCCGCAGTTCCCGCCGGTAAAGCCTTACCTCTTGTTGCGGAGATTGCGGTGGGTCCTCCGGCACCTCAGGGTCATTCCGCTGTAACCTCCGCCAGGCCAGCCACCGCCTTCGCTGAGCCGTCCGTCGGATCACGGTAAAGAGCCATGTCTTGAAGCTCGAACGACCGTCGAAGCGCGCCCTTTGCGACAGCACCCGTGCGTAAACATCCTGCAGAAGTTCCTCCGCCTCCTCGCGATCGCCACGGCTCCAATACAAAGCCCAGCCGAACGCATCTTGGTGGACCTGCTCAAGCATTTGCCGCATCCGCGCGTCAGTCATTTCGACGATCTGTCCCATGCTCACACAATGAGTGCCTCGATCGAACCGCTCATATGACACGCCGGGATGAAAGCAAAGTTTCGAGAATCGGACGGACCCCTTCTGAGGATTCCCTCATTCCGCGGTGAGAAGGTTTCGAAGCAAGCGGACCACGGGATTCCGCCGGCCGCGCGCTCAACAGAACCGTGGAATCCACTGTCGGAATCCACGACGTCCGCATATTTCGCGTGTACCCTCGGTTTCAACACTGGGGATTGAGAAACCGCTCGTACAGGCGAAGGAAGGCATCTAGAGCTAGGTTGCGGGCCGAAGATCCGACTCCCACAACCGGCCTTTAGCCGACATAGCCTTGCTTTACCAAAAGCTCGGCATTGAACAACGATCCACCGGCGGCACCTCGGATCGTATTGTGAGAAAGCACCACAAGCCGAACGTCCCAAAGGTTATCGGGCCGGACCCGCCCCACCACGGTGCTCATTCCGTTGCCGGTGGAACGATCCAGCCTGGGCTGAGGGCGATCATCCTCTTCGCGTACCTCGATCGCCCGATCCGGAGCCGAAGGCAGGTCACGACATATCTGCGGCATCCGAAAATCTCGCAGAGCGCTCTTGATCTCGTCGACGGATGCACGCCGAGCCAACCGCACCGTCAAACAAACCATATGACCGTCGCTGACGTTGACCCGGTTCGTATGCGCCGAAAGGGTGAAACCCGCTGGCTCGATCTCCTCGTTACGCAAGGTCCCCAGCATCTTGCGGGGTTCCCATTCGACTTTCTCCTCTTCACCTTTGATGTAGGGGACGACGTTGTCGATAATGTCCATCGCGGGCACCCCCGGATAGCCGGCTCCCGAGAGAGCCTGCAAGGACACAGCGAAAACCTGCTCCAACCCGAAGGAGTCCAGCAGCGCCTTCAGAGCTATCGTCATCCCGGTAGCCGTGCAATTGGGGTTCGTCACGATGAAACCGCTCCAGCCGCGGTTTCGCCGCTGCACAGGTACTAGGGCCGTGTGATCGGCATTCACCTCAGGCACAAGGATGGGAACGTCCGGTTCCCGCCGAAAAGCGCCGGCGTTCGTACAGACCCCGATGCCGGCGGCTGCAAACCGAGGCTCGAGCTCACGGGCGACATCCGACGGCAGGGCGGAGAACACCAAGTCCGCATCCACGTCCGCCGGATCCGAGGGGATAACGACCATATTCCGAACCCCTGCCGGCATGGGTTCGGCAAGGATCCATCGGGTTGTTTCGCCGTATTTCTTCCCTACTCGCCGTTCCGACCCCGTAACGCAGGTGAGCTCAAACCAAGGGTGGTTTGCCAACAACTGAACAAAACGCTGCCCAACGCTTCCCGAAGCCCCGACGACGCCTACTTTCAACTTGTCCCTCAATTCCATCCTGTGAACCTCCTGCGATCGGTATGCGGTCGTTCGGTCGCCTCCAGTAGAGGCCCCGAGACCTCTCCGCTTTGAACGTCATTGTACAGAAGAAATGCCGATTCCCTTGAACGTCGCAAGGCTCGCCCGACTAACGTAAAGAAGGCGCCGTCACCCTCTCTTCCACGATCAAGGCGTGAACGGCCCGGACCGCCCTGTCTGCATCGGCCGCATCGACCACCATGCTGATCGCCACCTCGGAAGATCCTTGAGCGATGGCGATAACGTTCACGTCGGCGTTACCCAAAGCGCTGAAAATCCTCCCCGACACGCCGGGAATATGACGCATGCCGGAGCCCACCACCGTGATAATGACTACCTCGTCGGAACTCCAAACCCGATCAATCTCCCGATCGGCCAGCTCTCGGGCGAACGTATCCTGCAAGGCGGCCACCACCGTGTCGGCTTGCTTTGAGGGAACGGCGAAACAGATGCTCTGCTCCGAGGAGGCTTGGCTGATCAGTATGACATTGGTGCCCGTTGCAGCCACCGAAGAGAACGCCCGAGCGGCGACGCCGGGAACACCTAGCATGCCTCTCCCCTCGATCGTGATCAGCCTCTGTCCACAAATCGAGGTAACCGCCTTGATAACCTGCCGAATTTCCCGGTTTCGGGGTAACAGCCGAGTTCCCGGGTGGTCGGGCTGGAACGTGTTGCGAATCGTCAAGTCTATGCCACGCTCCACCACCGGACGAACCGTCATCGGATGGAGGACCTTCGCTCCGAAATAGGCCAACTCCGCCAGCTCTCGATAAGACAGCTCGGGTATCGTCCGCGCCTCAGGTACGACCCGAGGATCGGCGGTCATTACACCGCTCACGTCGGTCCATATGATGACTTCTCCGGCATCCAGCGCCGAGGCCAGCAAGGCTGCAGAGTAATCGCTTCCTCCTCGGCCCAGGGTGGTGGTAACACCTTCGGGAGTTGCTCCCAGAAAGCCGCTAACCACTGCGACTTTCCCCTCTTCCAGAAGGGGAACTAGACGGTCTTGCACGCGAGCGCGGGTCGCAACGAGATCTGGACGCGCCGCCTGAAAGTGATCATCGGTCACGATCAATTGCGTCGATTCCACGCACTCTGCGGGAATTCCCCGTGCCCTCAGGACCGCCGTAAAGACCCGAATTGACAGCCGCTCGCCAAAAGAGGCGATAGCGTCCAAAGCCCGCGGGGTAGCCTCACCCAGAACGGCCACGGCTTCCAGAAAGCTTCGGAGGTGGCGACAATAGGAGGAAATCTCCTCGCCGAGCGCGGAGAGCGTCTCCGCATCTTCCAACAAATTTCGGGCCGTGGCCAGATGCCGATCTTCCAGCTGCCGGGCCGTCCGTGCTGCGATTGCCTGGTCGCCGCTTGCCGCTAAGACTGCGCTGTCGAGCAACTGGTTGGTCACCCCCGACATGGCCGAGAGCACCACGACCAGCCGGGGAACACGCCTTCGTTGATCCTCAACGATCCCCACAGCTCTCCCGACTGCTTCAGGCCCACCGACCGAGGTTCCACCAAACTTCATGACCAGAATAGGCTTCAACACACCGCTTTGCATCTCTTCGCCAACCATGACACCTCTTGCTCCCAACCGAGAATGGACAACCGTCTGCGACAGGAAAAGCTCTGGAGGGCAAAGTATAGTGCACTTGCGTGTCTTGTGTAGGACGATCGTCAAGTGGGTTCGGCGTGGTTCGAAGTGGTCGCGTTTCTTCAAAATTCGGCCCGCTGAGGATCGGGTGGCCTCGCAGCGACACGCAAAACCCGCTGACGCACTTCTTCCGCCTGTTCAACTCGGTCGGAACAGGCATACACTTGTCCGGGTGCGGTGAAAACCCGAGTGTTGTTCGATGCGACTTCCCCGTTCATCTTTTCGCGAGGCCAAGCCTCCCAATGAAGTGCGAGCGTTCGCGGAATCGTAGACCGGCAGACGACCCACCAGAACATTCGGCCGACCCCATCATAACCACCGAATCCGCCGGGACAGCCGCGCCTCTCTCTTGCTTTCGGGTCGGGCGGGCGCTACCGTTACTCCCGAACGCCATAGAGCGAGCGCCGTAATAGCGTGAGTTAGCGTGAGAAGGAGCATCCGTGGTTTTCCTGGGGCGCCGAACATTCCTGAAATCCGTCGCTTTGGCTCCCGCGGTACGCTTAAGGGCGGAAGAATTCCAGCGCCTTTGGCATGACCGGGTTCTTGACGATGCGTCTTGGCCTTCCCTCCGCGTATACCCACCCGACAGAACCAGCCGGATCGCAATGCCGGTGGGCGGCATTGGAACCGGCACAGTGTCCTTTTGCGGCAACGGTTCGTGGCGCCATTGGGAAATCATGAACCGCCCGGCGAAGGGCTTCGTGCCTTCCTCGACGGAAGTCGAGCCTTTTTTCGCCCTCCGCGTCGCCACCCCTTCGACCGCATGGATGCGAGTTTTGGAGGGTCCGTTACCCGTCGAGGAATTCGAGGGAAGCCACGGGAGCCCGGCTCCCAACGCAAATCTGCCACGGTTCCGTTCGGCCTCGTTCGCGACAGCTTATCCTTTTGCCCGGGTGCTCCTGGCCGATCCGGATCTTCCCATCACCGCCGAAGTTCGAGGGTTTAACCCCCTCGTTCCGGGCGACGCCGAAGCTTCCGGGCTGCCTTTGGCCGTCATCCAAATTCACCTGCGGAACCACACCACGGACACCTTGGAGGTTTCGGTGTCCGCGAGCCTTCCGAATTTCATCGGTCTCAGCCCATGGACCGGTACACGCGACTGGAAAGGTGACCTGGTTCCGGCGGGAGCCTCCCGTAACCGCAATGCTTTCCGAAGCGGCGAGTCGGTCTCAGGTTTGCTGCTCACCTCCGGTGGAGTGGACTCCCGAGCGGAGACTTGGGGCACCTTGAGCTTGGTCACGACGGACCACCAAGGACTCAGTTATCGAACGGCCTGGGCGGAGGGAGACTGGTGGGGCGGACTGCTGGACTTCTGGGACGACTTTTCGGAGGACGGCCGCCTGGAAGAGCGGAAGTCGCAGGGTACGGATATGCCTATGGGATCCCTGGTCGTCTCGCGTGTCTTACCCGCGGGCGGCGAGCTTGAGATCCCTTTTCTACTGACCTGGCACTTTCCGAACCGATATTCCTGGGATGTCGAACCCGGCAAGGAAACTCCGGAAGACTGGGTCGGAAACTACTACTGCACGCGTTTTCATGACGCTTGGCAGGTAGCCGAGGAGACCGCACCTCGCCTGCCGGAACTGCGAGATCGGACCGCGCGGTTCGTCAAGTCCTTGCTGGAGAGTTCATATCCGGATACGGTAAAGGAAGCGGCCCTCTTCAACCTGAGCACCTTGCGCAGCCAAACGGTATTCCGCACGGCGGATGGATACATGTTCGGATGGGAAGGCTGCGGAGACAACAAGGGGTGCTGCTTCGGCTCCTGCACGCACGTTTGGAACTACGAACAGGCTACGCCCTACCTCTTCGGAGAGCTCGCTCTCAGGCAGCGGGAGATCGAGTTTGTGCACGCCACCGACGAACGGGGAGCTATGAGCTTCCGCGTCGGACTGCCGCTGGAGAAGGCCGCCCGCTCGTTCCGGCAGGTGGCCGCCGACGGCCAAATGGGCTGCTTGCTCAAGATGTACCGTGATTGGCGCCTTTCCGGACGCGACGACCTACTCCAGGCCTGGTGGGGGAAGATCCGGGCGGCCTTGGAATTCTGTTGGGTACCCGGCGGTTGGGACGCAGACCGCGACGGAGTCATGGAAGGCGTCCAGCACAACACGATGGACGTCGAGTACCTGGGACCGAACCCCGAAATCCAATTCTGGTATTTGGGCGCCCTCCGAGCGGTAGAGGAAATGGCCCTCCGCGTCGGGGACACGGAGTTCGCCGATACGTGCCGGGCACTGTTTGACAACGGCAGCCGGTGGACCGACAGCTTCTTATTCAACGGCGAATACTACGAACAGATCGTCCGACCACTTCCGGCGGACACCTCGGTACCGCCCGTCTTCCGGGCGGGAATGGGGGCTCGGGATTTGACGAAACCGGACTACCAACTAGCCTCGGGCTGCTTGGTCGACCAGCTTGTGGGGCAGTACGTAGCCCATCTTTGCGGCCTGGGACATTTGGCCGACCCCCAACATATTCGGAGCGCCCTGGGTGCGATCTGGAAGTACAACCGGCGCGAAACCTTGATGGACCACTTCAATCCCCTCAGAACGTTCGCACTGGACGGGGAGGCCGGCTTGATCATTGCCTCTTATCCCAAGGACCGCCCCGAGAAACCGTTTCCCTACTTCGCCGAGGTGTGGACCGGCCTCGAGTACACCGCGGCCGTCGGTATGGTCTTTGAAGGTCTGGAAGCTGAAGGGGCCACCTGCTTTCGCCAGGCTCGGCAACGCTATGACGGGTTCAAGCGAAATCCTTTCGACGAAGCGGAGTGCGGCCATCATTACGTCCGT
Source organism: Acidobacteriota bacterium (assembly GCA_033811955.1). GTDB lineage: Bacteria > Acidobacteriota > UBA6911 > RPQK01 > JAPXNP01 > JAPXNP01. The sequence continues at coordinate 5,351 of JAPXNP010000031.1, read as the reverse complement.
GCCATGGCCGCCTGGGCGGCGATTCCGGCCTGGTCGCGCTTTTTGTACTCCGCTTCCGCGAAACTTCTGCAGCTTACCGGCCGGCCGGGAACGTACTTCTGGTCCAACGGCCACGCTTGGGGCACCTGCGTGGTGGGTGATTCGGTCCGGCTGGTCGTCTTCGAGGGCAAGTTGCCGTTGGAGGAGTTTCGTTTGGACGACGGACGGTTGACGAAATTCCCGAAAGGGCATGTGGTGACCGGTATCTTGGAGTTTACGCCACAGGTAGAGTCCGGAAGTACCGGCCGATCGGAGAAACGAAAGCCATGACACAGTCTTCCGCAACCCAGGAACAATATCGTCGAAGATTGGCCCGTTATGTAACAGCGCTTCTCAATGAACAACCTGATGCGGTTCCCATCCGGCCTTTTGTGGCGGAGTTTACGGCCAAGTACGCAGGATTCACCTGCCAAGAAGTAACCCACGATTATGAAAGAGCGTTTGAAGCGGTATGCCGCTGTGCCCGCGACTTTGATTGGGACGCCGTGGTCCCCAACATGGTGTACGTCTGGACCGGACTGACCGAAGCGTTAGATCTAAAGTATTACGGAGTTCCCGGGATCGACGTCCCCGCAAACGTCGCGTTCCAGTACCGGGAACCTCCGGAGGAAGAGGCATTCATGAGGGCGGACGAGTACGACGCCCTGATTGAGGACCCTACGGCCTTCTTGTACACCACCTGGTTGCCTCGGGTATCCCGCGTCGTACCTGCCGCGGGAGAGCCGGCGACGTACCGAGGCCAGGTCGCCTTGGTTAAGACCGCCTGGGCGATGGGGCAGTACTTTCAAGCCTTCGGTCCCCAGGTCACTCGGCTTCGCGAGGAATGCGGTACGGCGCCGGCGATAGCGGGAATCTTAAAAGCGCCCTTCGACATCCTATCCGACAAGCTCCGAGGATATGTCGGCCTCACCATGGACATGTTGAGCCAACCCGAAAAGGTGTTGCGCGCCTGTGAAGCGCTGGCTCCTCACCTGTTTCACGTTGCTCTCACGACCGCCGATCCAAACCACCAGGCTCCCGTCGGATTTTGGATGCACCGGGGTTGCGTGCCGTTCGTCAGTCCGCAACAGTTCGAAAGCCATTACTGGCCGACGCTGAAGCCCATCATCGAGGAGTTATGGCTCCGGGGACACCAGGTCCTCTTCTATGCCGAGGGAAACTGGGACCACCATCTCGGTCACTTCGCCGAATTGCCGGAGCGCAGTATTGTGTTTCATGTCGACAAGGGAAACCTTGCAAGAGCCCATCGGACACTCGGTGACAAGTTCTGTCTGAGTGGGGGGATCTCCAACACGATCCTCAGCTTCGGGACCCCTGACGAAGTGCTTCAAGAGGCGAAAAGGGTTCTTGCTGAAGGCGCAAAGGACGGCGCTTACATCGCCGACGCCGGCGCCATCATGCAAAACGACACCGACGTCGAGAACCTCAGGATCCTTACCGACTTTATCCGCGAACACGGGGTCTACTCGCGGGGACACTCGTTTCCTGCGGAGACGCAGGTGGTTCCCGAGCCGGATGAAGCTCGGGGGCTGGAAGGTCTAACGGCCCGGACCGGGGAAACAAAGGTCAAGCCAGGCGTATGCACCCCCTGGGAAGAGCGGGCGGGGGAGCGCCCCCCTGGCGACGGTGACGCCGAGCTGTTCCGGCGGGTTTGGGAAGATCTCGAGGGTCTCGGCTACAGCTTCATTTGGCATTGTTTGGTGTCGTTTTAGAAGATACGACCCGCGGGTACACTGAGCTGAGGCCATACCGTGGGGTCTTGGGCGGTTGATGGAAAGTGTACAGAGCCGCCGCCGGATTTTCTAGACCTAAGGGTGAGAGCATGGTCAAGAATAACTTACGAACAGGCTTCGGCTGGATCCTGGCAGCCGCAATTCTGGGAACCGCCGCCGGAATCTCTACGGGGACGGAAGAGACCTCGGGTAACCCGATTCTGCCTGATTTCTACGCGGATCCCACGGCGCGGGAGTTTGAAGGAAGGTTTTGGATCTACCCCTCTCACGATCTTCCGGGCAGCACGTACTGGGACATGGTGGACTGGCACGTCTTTTCGTCGGACGACCTGGTGCGATGGCACGACCACGGTGTCATCTTCAGCCTCGACGACGTCTCCTGGGCCGACCGCTGGGCGTGGGCGCCGGATTGTATCGCACGCAACGGAAAGTACTACTTCTATTTCCCCGCCGACATGCAGATCGGCGTAGCGGTCGGCCCGTCTCCGACCGGCCCGTTCAGCGACGCTCTCGGGCGACCTCTCATCGGCCGCGGAGAGGCGGAGACAACGGTCATTGATCCCGCCGTTTTCATCGACGACGACGGTCAGGCTTACCTTTACTTCGGGAACGGAAACGCCGAGAGCCTACGGGTGGTTAGGCTCAACGAGGACATGATCACGCGAGACGGTCCCATCTTAAAGGTGCGGGCGGAGAACTTCCATGAAGCGGCGTGGATGCATAAGTATGAGGGCCGCTACTACCTTTCGTATTGTTCTCTGGAGGGCACGGGGCCGGAAGGGGAACTCAAGAGTCGAATCGCCTATTCCATCGGCGAATCGCCGCTCGGACCGTTCGAGTACCAGGGGTGGATTTTAGACAACGGTTCGCGAAACAACCACCATTCCATTGTGAAGTTCGGCAATCAATGGTACATCTTCTACCACGTTCAGGGCCCCAGCTGGTACGAACGACGCGTCTGCGCCGAGTTCCTGGAATACGACGACAACGGGAGCATTCTACCTGTGAAGATGACGAAGACGGGCATTCGTCTGCGCTGAACCGCCCGCCGCCGCCATCGGTAGCCGCTGATCAACCGACCTCTACTCGAGCTGCGGCCCCCCAGCCGACCTGTGGTAATGTACTAGCCATGTCGGATGAGCTGAAATCTGCCGTTGAATTGGCACTCGAAAAGCTGGATCGTGAAATGGGGACCGGAGTAGCCCTAAGTGGCGAAACCAAGAACAAGATCGCCGAAATCCGGTCCAAGTACCGTGCGAAAATCGCTCAGGAAGAAATCGCCACTCAAGACAAGATTCGCGCAGCGCTTTCACAGGGCGACTTTGCCCAGATCGATACGCTCCAAGCACAGTTGGCGGAAGTGAAACGACGCCTGGAGGCCGCCTGTGAGAAGGAAGTGGCGGCGGTACGGAAAGCCGAATCGCAGTAATCCGGAAGCGGTGCTGAGCCGGCCCGACACCGACCTCCGTCAGCACATCGCGCAGCGCTCTTCTAGCTTTGAAACCCTCATAGGAGATGCCGTCACCAGTCCGTATATCCTCAAGAAAAGCGGGGAGTCGCCCACTTGAGACCGCGGAAGGTTCAATCCGAAGCTGTGCCGGGAGCAAGATCCCCGACGATTCCAGGCTCAAGAGCTCGGGCTGAGAGCACCCAAAGCGCTCTCCGACCCGCCACTACGACGGTTAGCCCGCCGCTCAGGCCGGTTCAAGAGGAAAAGTAAAAGGCGGGCGACGCAGCATGGGCGTCGCCCGCCTTCTTCCCCGGATCCATTGACTGCCTGAGCCTTTACTGGCGGTCCGGCCGCGGTCGTGCAGGCGCAGGCCGTGAAGCAGGGGCCCGAGAAGGTGCCGGAGCGCTCATCCGGGGGCTCGGAGCCGCAATGCTCGGCGCAGACGACCTGGGAGCGCTAATGCGTGGCGCAGTCGTTCTCGGCGCCGGACTGCTGATCGCCGGCGTTCGACCCAAGCCGCTCCGGGACGTGGCCGAATATCCGGCCGGCGGTCTCACCGTAGACGGAGATCTCTTTTGGGCGGGCGGCGAGCTCAGACGAGAACCAGACGACCCCAACGTACCCGGTCTCGTCAACTCGCGAGAACCCGGTCGGGAAGAGGGAATCCGCACCACAGGCGGTGAGGTTACCGAAGTCCGAGGAGAATTGCTCGGACGAACGTAGCCTGAAACACCCTCAGTCCCGCTCCCGCTGCGAAGATTCGAGCCTATCGACGAGCCGACGGTGGGCGACGTTCTCTGTCGTTCTTCGGTTCGTGGTCCGACGCTCGAGCCGATCACTCGATCCGTCGAGGAGCTCCGACTCGGCACACGGTAAACCCGGCGCTCATTGCCCAGCGCAGAGTCGCGCGTTGTGGAGCGGCTGACGGCAGGCCGTTCCAGTCCCATTCCTACCGACGGAGCCGGTGAAGGAGAACGACCAACGGCTATACGATTCGGGGACGCCGCCGCATGCGGCTCGCCCGTCCGCATCACAGTCGTCCGAGAGGAGCTGTCTCGCCGGACGGCGGGAGTCCCGGGAACTCCGACCACGGTTCTGTTCCCTCGCAGGGTGGGAGACGGACGAGCCAGATCAGACGGCAAACCCGGCTGCACGCGAGTATCGGTGTCGAAGCGCGCGTTTCGTACTACGACCCGTTCATCAATCCTGCTCCGACCGAAGTCCTCCTTGCGAACCACCACCAGAGAACGCCGAACGACGTCGGTGGAAATCCCCCGCCCTCCGTTGACAACCGTAATATTGTTGTTGATGATTGTCAGATCGCGGTCGACAAACCCTACACGGGGGTGAAAACGGGGTACCCAACCCACATATCCGCCGAAGTGGTAGAAATGAGCAATCGCGGGCGACCATGCCCGAAATCCGCCCGGCACCCAACACCATCGGTGATCATAGAAAGCCCAAGAGCCGTAGTGATACGGCAACCACCCCCACGGCTCGTAGGAGACCCACGTCCATCCGAAACCGAAATGAACCCATCTCCCGTGGCAAAACGGAGACCAGCCGACGGAAACATAAGGAATCCAGACGTGACCGTAACTCGCGTGATGAATCCAGTAACCATGCGAATCGAGCTCGTAGAGACCCGGGTAATAGCTCCCAACGAAGCGGACGGATTCCCCGCCTACGTAGCGGGCGTCCAGTCGCTCACTCCATTGGTCGAACGCGTCGGGATAGTAGCCATAGGCGACGCGCAACGCCTGATCGGCACCCGAATCCACGCACGCAACCTCGTTGTCCCGAAGCGTTTTCGTTCCGTAAGAACTTTCGAAACGGCCCTTCCCTTTCCGGACAGCCGCTTCAACCACACCTTGCTCGTCGGCCGAGACCCGGTACAAGCCACGCTTGCCGGTCACAAACCGGCCCGCCTCGGTCTGGATGGTCACATCCCGGGAGTCCGCCAACCGCAGAATCACATCGCCGGAACGAAGCTCGACGACCGCATCGTCATCCTGAACTGTTACAAAATGCACATCGGTGCTCGCACCAAGTCGGAGAAAAGCCCCGCCACCCAGCTCCACTTCGATTCGAGAGTCGGGGTGGGTAATGATCCGGTCACCGTCCAAAAT
>JAPXNP010000030.1:0-12504 GCA_033811955.1 Acidobacteriota bacterium | reverse complement strand
CCACCGATGTATCGGATGCCTGCCGATCGGGACGATCAGCCGCAGAAGAAGCCCCTGACAGCAGCGCAACGATTACGAAAAACCGGAGCATCAGCCTCATGGTCGGGTTACCTCGAGCAAGAAACGCTGTGCCTCTTCGAAGGAAGGGGCGATCTCCAACGCCAGTAGGACCTCCCGCTTGGCCCGCTGTCTGTTCCCCACGGCAAAGTAGGCCCGGGCCAGTTCAAAACGCACCCGGGCCTCATCGGTGGGTCCGGCAGCCAGCAGGACTTCGAACTCACGAATCGCATGCTCCGGCCGATCCTCTTCCAGATACAAACGCCCGAGGCGCCGGTGCACCTCCGGGGACAATGTCGCCGACCACAGCGCCTCCTCCAGGACGTTTCGCGCTTCCTCACGTTCTCCCTCTTCCAGATAAAGTTCCGAGAGGCGCAAGGCGTTGTCTGCCGGCACCGGATAGCGGGCCCACCATCTTTCCAGGGTTCGTTTTTCGCCCGCTCGATCTCTTTGTGCACGGTAAGCTTGTAACAACAGTTCGTAGACGCCTCCGGGTTGGACGGCTTCCGGGAAAAGAGCGACAGCATTCTCCAACTCGACGGCGGCCTCCTGCGGACGATTGTGCTCCAGAAGCCAGGCACCCAGAGCCGTGCGTAAAACGAAGCTGTCAGGGGCCTTCTCAAGAGCCGTTCGCAAGCCCTGTTCGTCATCCGTGCGAGGTTCCACCGGGCGCAAGTACCGGGCCGGCGGACCCAAAATAGCGTCCAGGCGGCTACGAAAAGCTCGGTCGATCTCTTCCAGTGGGGTATTCAGAACTCGGTCGAAAACTTCGACTTCACCAAGATCTTCGCCATAGGCCCGCAGCAACTCCGGGATCTTCTCCCGCCCGAACCGCTCCTCCAGATACGCGAGCGCCTCGGCGGCGATGTGATACGCAATGGTGAGGTCTTCGGGGCGTTTCGGGTTCAGGAACAGGGATTCGAGATCCTGCAAACCCGGGATCTCGTCCCGCCGATAGGCCTGGACCACCGCCACGGGCAGCGGATCACCCCAACCGCGACCCCCACGCCGTTCCTCGACCATCGACAGTCCTTCGGTAAACCATCGCGAAACTCGGTGTCGGCTCAACTCGAGAGCCACTGCGTGCGACAACTCGTGCCGGAGCGTAGACGCCCAGTGAAAAGTACCCGGGGGACGCGCCGACGGCGAGTCCATCACAACAAGTCGTCCGACCGTGGCGCCCAAGGCGCCCAATCCCGGGAGACCAAGCGTGCGGACGGCGAAATCTTCATGGTCGGGGTACATTTCAAAAAGGATCTGAAACGGAACCTGGTGGCCATAGCTCCTTTCAAGATCCTCGAGACTCCGGTCGAGGACCTCCCGCACATACGGTTCCAGGATCCCGGCTTCTTTCTTGTGGAGCCGGATGCGAAAGCGTTCAGTTTCCAGCAGAACAAAGTTTGAAAAGCTGTCGACCAGCCGGAGCGTGTTGACCGCCCACACGTTGTACGGATCGTTGGCATAGGCATCTTCGAGATCGGCGACCCCGGCCTCTTCCTCGCCGAGACGTAGCCGGTTGATACCCCGCGAGGCCAGTGCGCTCCAAAGATTCGGCATCAGTTCCAGAGCTCGCGTGAAATGCTTCACCGCCTCATCTAAGCTCCTCTGAAACACGGAAAGGTTCCCCAGGAGCTCAAAAAAACGTCCGTCTCTTGGGTTAACAGCTTCCAGGTCGGCCAGAGCCGCCTGGTACTGCTCCGGTCGGTTAAGGAAATAAAGCGCTGTGGCCCGGTAGCGTAAGAGCTCGAGATCCTCGGGGTGTTCGGCAAGCGCGGAGGACGAAGCCTTCAGGGAATCTTCCCACCGCCCTTCCCGCAACTGGAGGTAGATCTCCAGGGCCTTCACAGGAGGATAACCGTCTGCTAGAGCCCGGGCATTCTCCAACGCCTCTTCCACGTCCCCCTGACCGAAGGCGATCCGTGCCTGTGCAACGCCCAGCCACACATCCGCCGGCGTCCACCGTTGGAGTGGTTCGGCGTCGGCCTCCAGGGCTTCTTGGAACAACTCCAGAGCCTCAGCCGGGTTGTACTTCTCCAAGTACAACCGACCCCAGTCCAAGTACAGGGAAAGAGTGGGGTTAGGTGCTTCGGCACCGTCTCGGAACAGATCGTTGGCCAGCTCCCATTCTTGTAAGTAGCCTGCAGCTACCGCCGCCGCTTCCAGCACACCGGGAACATGGGATCCATCCCGCGCCTGAAGGTCAAGTATAGTCCGAGCCGTCCGCTCCGCTTCCTCGTAACGGCCCCGGCGATCCAACAGCTCGAGGCGAAGACGCAGCTCCAGAGGGGTGATCGTCATAGGCTCTGCTCCGGAAGCCCCGCCCGGCAATTCCGGAAGCCCCGCTCCCAAACCCGCCAGAGCTTCGGCTTTAGCCCACTCGCCCGACCGTACCGCCGTCAACATCTGCCGTCCGCGGGACTCTTCGGCTTGGATCGATACCGCGCTCCCAACATACAAACAAAGCAATCCAGCCGGGAAAAGGCGGCGAGCTTTGCTCATGGTTCACCCTCCAGTTGCCGGATCCGTTCGTTCAGGCGGGCAAGCTCCAACAACAGCTCTTCCAGCCGCCGGTAGTACTCCTCTTCCGGCGTCTCCCCCTTCCGCAGCTTAAGGGCCTCGACTTCCCTCTCCAGCCGGGTCCGCTCCGGCAGCAACCGCCTGGCTTCGAGACTCCGATAGGCTTGTTCCGAGGGCCGTGAGAGATAGGCCAGGGCGGCCAAGCCCCCGGCCTCATCATTGTCGTTCATGGAAGGATGTTCGGTGGCGATCTGGTTACGCTCCCGGTACCACGCCTCAACCTTGCTCGAACAGTACTCGAAAAGCTCCTCCAAAGAGATTCGCCGATCCATGTTTCGGTCGGCTTCCGCCGACTCCACTCCCTCCAGAAAGAAAGAAAAGAAGAGGGGAGGATACCGCTCTCCGGGGGACCGAGTGGCCGCCAGAACAACTCTCTGCGGCGCCGACAGAAGTGAGAGCAAGGCACCGCTGCAGGAGGTCCCCGCCACAACGAAAACAGCCGACGCCGAAACGGTGTCGAGCACGCTTGCCAGGTCTTCACCGCGCAAATCCGGCCCCTTGATATTGAACCGGTACGTGCCACGGTCCCAGGTGCCGTGGCCCACAAGAAAAAGCCACAGAGTCGATTGCGGGGAACGGACGGCTGCACTCTGAAGGTCGCTCAAGATCTCGTCGCGCTCGACAATGCGCCCGTCCAGGTGGGTTGTTGCCGCCCCCAAGGATTCCCGACAAAGTCGGAGAAGCTTCTCGACCCAGTTCGAGAACGTTTCGTCGAGTTCCGGCGTACCTCCCAGCCCTTGTAAGACGACACAGGCCGTCGCCTCTTGTCCCGGGCTCCCTTGTCCGTACGAACCAGTCGAGAGAACGCCCAGGAATGTCACAACGTAAAGCAATGCTCGGCTCGCAAGGAAGCCCCGCCTCGTAAGCACCGTCCGTCGCCCCTCGGCGGCGAAGCAAGTCTCCCGCGTCTCCCCCGGGAGAACCGATCCGGCCGAGTCGGCGAACGCAACCGGCCACACCCCAACGGCTTCCTCCCTTCCCGCGACTTTTGAAGACGGTTGAAAGTACATCGGTCTCAAATCCAGCCTCTCCTCCGGCGCAGCCACCACTCTCCGATCAGCAAACTCAAAACCAGCAGCAGAAGAACCGGCATGTTAAACAGCTCCAGGACTTGCGTACGAGTGATACCTTGACTCCGGTAGACGATCTCATCCGGGAGGCGTTCGACGTCGTCCAACCGGTAGTAGCGTCCGCCGGTCATCGCCGCAAGATTTTCGAGCAAGGAACGATCCTGGACGGGGTTGAAGTACTCGATCTCCCTGGATCCCACCAAGAAGTAGGTGGGACGGGATTCAAGATCAGGGCCTCCGCCGTCATGCAGCTCGATTGAGGTTTCCAGTCGGTACAACCCTTCACGTCGGGGCGCGAACGCGGCCCGGTACAGACCGCTCGCTTGCGGGTCCCACTCGGCCGAAATCTCTTCTTCAAGACCCTCGGGCCCAATAACCCTCAGTCGGACTTCGGCACTGTCGATCGGTAAGTAAGCTCGGTCTCGGACGAAAACGGTCGCTTGCATCTCCCTGCCCGGCACTGGAATCGCCTCAGGGGCCATGATGCTGACCGGGGGCTCCGCCGTCTCGACCAGCCAACGCAGAAGCTGCCGCCAAAAGGTTTCATGCCGTTGATCCGTATGCTCAAGACCCATCTGCCACCGCCAGCTGCTTCCCGTCAGCCATGCAAACGAGAGACCTTCGCCGAATCTCTGATAGACAAGTAGGGGATGCCGAGAATCGTTCTCGCCAAGAATCTCTAGCAACACAACCGCCCCGGGCTTGAGGCTTCCAACCGGTTGGTGATCGATGAGCTGCGGGAGCTCCCGCCAGAGATTGCGATTGCGCTCGGGGTCGGGGTCAAATGACAGAGCAGGTTGACGAACCCCGAGGGAAGTGAGATCCACAGACACAGGGCGGTTCACCGCCTCCCGATCGCTACCTTGCCACCACACGGGCAGGGCTTCTTCTACGGGAGTCCCACCCCACCCTTCGGCCGCCGGCGTACTACCCCCAAGGACCAGTAGGCCAGCACCGCGACGCAGCACGAACTCACGGACGGCCTCAAGCTGTCCGAACGTGAAAAATCCGGCCTCAACGTCTCCCAGAATCAGACCTTCGTACTGGAAAAGATCCTCGACGCGGGTAGGAAACCCCTGCGCCAGACTGTCTTCACCTTCGACCCCCTGGCGATAGTACTTGTTCAGAGCCGTGCGGAGCAGCGACTCTACCTGAAGAAGGGGATCTTCGCCGACGGCCCGGCGCAAGAACTTGAATTCCCAGCGAGGACGGCCTTCCACCAGGAGAACCCGCACCGGTCGGTGGCGGACCTCCACCGGAAGTACCACGCGATTGTTCTGGGGAATGCTCTCACCTTCCAGTGGTTCGACCGTAAACTCCAAACTACGCACACCGGAGGTATTCAGAGCAAAGGACAGTTCGATCTGATTCCGTTCACTCGAGACATCCAAGCGATGCTCGACCGCTTGGAGCAAGGTAGCCCCGTCCCGTACAGAAACCGTCACGCTTCGGCCGCCGAACCCGGTCTGGCGAAGCACCACCCTGGCCGTAATCTTGCTTCCCTCCAGTACGCTCCGGGGCAGGTACACGTCGTCGAGCTGGAGATCGCGAGACAGCTGTTCCGGCCCACATCCGATCGTGTACACGGGCACACCCCGCCGCCTGAAGGCCTCGACGGCGGACCCCAGCGGGGCACCATTGTTGGCTCCATCGGTGAACAAGAGGACGGCGGCCAAGGGTAAGGGCTCAGTTCGCTTTACCAGCTCGGACAAGGTCGTTCCCAAATCGGTTTGCGAACCCGAAAAACTCGACGGAATCCCGGGATTACTCTCCAAACCGCTGGAAAATACAAACCGGCGAAGTTGGAAGTCCTCACCCAGTCGCTTCATAAAGCCGCCGCCATCCGCCAAAAGCTCTTGCAACGGAGCGCCTCGCGGGTTGTCCGCGGGAAGGCCCATGCTGGCGGAATCATCTACCAAGACGGCGAGCACGCCGGTCTGGGGAACGATCCGAGACAGCACCAGCTGGGGCCGGAACAGCAGAAGGGTCAAGAGAAGGAGCAAAATCAGACGCAAAAGGAGCGGCAGCGCTGCAGCGTCCAGAACGCGTCTCGAGAACACCGTACGTCGGTAAGCCGCCCAGGTTAGGACGGCGAAAGTCCCCAACAGGAGCACCAACCAAAAACCGTTGAACACCGGGGAGAACGAAAGTTCGCCGGAGCGAAGCTGGGCGGGACTCACTTTGAAAAAGACCTTAAAGAGTACGTCCATACGACTTGCGTACCGTGCCGCTTTCCTCCAGCGCCCATGCAGGAAAGCTCTCGTTATGAAACATCATAGCAGCCCGACGCCGAGAGCCGGGGACCCTGCGACTCTCCAGGCCGAGGAAAGGATTTGGAACGCTCGGAAAACAGTGGTTGTAAAGTTTTCCGCAGGGACCGGACTTTGACAAAACCGCTCCCGTTCCCTACGATAGAAAGATGCACCAACCCGGCATTTTGGAGGATACATGCAGTTCCACGTCGGTCAGAAAGTAATTTATCCGAATCAAGGGGTCGGTGTGATTGAACAGGTGACCCAAATGAAGGTCGGTGAGAACACGACCGATTTTTATCTGGTGCGCTTGACGGCAAACGACTCGACAGTAATGGTGCCGGTGGGCAACGCGGAACACGTGGGCATGCGGACCCTTAGTGACGAGGCTACGGTCGATCGGCTATTTGAGATCCTGGCGGGCGATTACGAAGAACCCGAAACCGATTGGAAGATCCGATACAAGGTAAATTTGGAAAAGATGAACTCGGGTGAGATCTGTGAAGTGGCCCGGGTGTTGCGTAACCTGCATTTCTTGAGTTTCCGCAAGAGTCTCTCGTTTCGTGAGAAGCGAATGTACGATCGGGCTCGGCAACTGGTGGTCTCGGAGATTGCAACCGTACGCAGTCGGGCTCTGGCGGATACGGAGGCGGAAGTCTTCGAGTTGCTGAACGCCAGCTATGACCGGGCCCACCTTCCGGTGGAAACCGAAGTCGCCGCCGACTGAGCGCTGGGGAGAACCGAACGTCTCGCGGCGGAGCGGCGGTCGGGACACATTCCAGGAAAGGCCCGGGGTGGGGTGAGCCACCCGGCGACATGCCATGATCACCCCATGCGGCCGCTAACTTGAAGTTGTAGCGAGTTTTACGGTTTATAACTTCGGCAATGTCCGAAGACGTGTCGGCCAAAGCAAGGTAAACGGATTCCGCCGATTTTCCTTCGCCTACAAGAGCGCGGCGCTCCCTCCCCACGTGAGGCGGTTGATCTGCGTGTCCGAATTGCCCGCGTTGCCCGTAACCCTCGCCCGCCCGTATAATCGACCGCGATGAACTTTAACGTGCACACACGAAATGTCGATCTATTACCCAGTCATAACAAGCTGATTCAGAGACATACCGCTAAGATCCGGAAGTTGCTCGACTCCTTCTCTGCGGATGCGGTCGACTTGACGTTGCGATTGGAGCGCCTGCCTAGGGGAAACCAGTTCCGCGCTTCCCTCGTTCTAACGCTGCCTCAGCAGACCCTTGCCGTCGAGTCGGTTCAGGACGCCGCCACTTCGGCTCTAACTGAGGTGTTCCGTGATCTTTTCCGGAAAATCAAGCGCTTTAAGAGTCACCTCAGCCGAGAGCAGATCTGGAAGAGAAGGCGGGTTGGCGAGCAACCCTCGACACCGGCGGCGTGGGAGGTGCAGGAAATCGCAGTGGAAAACCTGGAACGCCTGGAAACTTTCATACGCCGGGAAATTCTCCATGCCGTTATGCAGGGAGAGATCCCTCCCGGGGTCGTCGAGCCACAGGCGGTCGTGGACGATGTTTTTCTCTACGTCACCTCACAGCCTCAAGCCAAACCTCCTCAAATGACGGTGCTCCAGTGGATGATCCAAACCGCTCGAGAGCTTTTGCAAAAGCGTTTCCAGGAGGCTCAGGAGAAGGGCGAGGATTCCCACGTCGAGGAAACTGCGCAGGAGAAGACAAGCTGGGACGATGAAGTTCTCAGCTTTTATCAGCCCGATGAAGAGCTGCGAGTCGAGGATCTCCTGGCCGACCCTCACACAGACAGTCCGGAAGAGGTGTTGGCTCGTGAGGAAATGGCGACTCGTCTCGAGAAAGCGGTGGCCGGCCTGCCCAACTCCCTTCGTGAGTCGTTTGTTCTGTTCGCCCTGGAGGGCTTCACTTCGGACGAAGTCGCCATGATGACTGGGAAGACGCCCGACCAGGTGTTGGCCGAAGTGGAGGAGGCACGCGAGCTCCTGCGCCGGGAGCTACGGGCGTGAACTGGCCGCGACGGGTGGCGCGTCTGGCTCCATCGCCCACCACAGCGGCCATGGAGCTGGCCCAAGCACTCAAGAGGCAAGGCTTGCCCGTCATTGATTTGGCCGCCGGCCAACCGGACTTTCCTACGCCGGAACCGATCCGTGAAGCCGGTATCCGGGCGATTCGTGAGAACCGGACCCGATACACTCCCAGTGCCGGCCTTCCGGAGTTGAGAGAGGCTCTAGCCGAGTATTACAACCGGCGCTGGGGAACCAAATTCGGCTATGAAAACGTGGTGGTTACGGCGGGAGCCAAGAGCGCTGTCTACACCACCGCCGCCGTCTGGTTTGGACCGAAAGACCGCGTTCTCATCCCGGCGCCCTACTGGGTAACCTTTCCCGCCGTGGTCCACATGGTGGAAGCGCAACCCGTGGTTGTGCCCACCCGTCACGAGAACCGTTTTCGGCTGGCCTTGCATGACTTGGTCGCCGTCTCGCCGCCGTGCCAAGGGCTGATCCTGAACACTCCGAATAACCCTACCGGCAGTGTTTTGCCGGAGAACACCGTCGAGGAAGTGGCAAACTGGGCGGCCGACGGTAACGTTCGGGTTCTGTTCGACGAGACTTACGAGCACTTCGTGTACAACTCGGGCCGTCACATCTCGTTGGCTTCCTACACGGACCGTATCGGAGACGGCTTCGCCCTGATCGGATCCTTCTCCAAGACCTTTGCCATGACCGGTTGGCGAATGGGCTATGTGATCGCTTCCCGAGAGGTTGCTCGGAAGATCGCCGCTTTTCAAAGCCACCAGTCAGGCAACCCCTCGACCATCGGTCAATACGCGGCGCTGGAAGCGCTCCGTGTCGGTCCTCGGGTTTTCGAACCGATGCGCAAGGAATACGAAGCCAGGCTGGCCCTCGTACTCCGGCGACTGGCCGACGTCCCTTCCTTAAGCTGCCCGGCACCCCAAGGCGCGTTCTACGTCTTCCCGGAGGTTCGCGAGGGAATGAAGCGCAGCGGTTGCGCCTCCAGCCTCGAACTTGCTGAACGCCTGCTTCGCGAAGAGCACGTGGCGGTAGTTGCCGGCGAGGCCTTCGGCTGCGAGGGACACATTCGCATTTCTTACGCGGTGTCGCGGGAAGATATCGACGAAGCATTGGACCGAATCCGACGGTTCTTCGAAAAGCAACATTAGAGGAAAGCGAAGGGTGTCTCGGTCGACGGAAAGCTCAGTCTCGCATTCTCTACTCCTCACGGTCTGAACGAGGGAATCATGGAGGACCTCCGTGAGATCTTTGTCGTTCTCGTGAAGCCCCACACCCCGGGCAACATCGGCGCCGCCGCCCGGATCGTGAAAAACTTCGGGCTGGGTGGACTTCGTCTCGTGGGACCCTGTCGGCCGGATGCACTGGAAGCCGGCTTTCTGGCCGCTGGAGCCGGTGATGTACTGGCCGCCGCCGGGGTTTATCCCGACCTCCCCGAGGCGGTCGCCGATGCGAACCTGGTGGCGGGTACCACCTCCTCCCGCGGGCGCCGCCCTAAGGCGGAACTCTACACACCAAGAAAGCTGGCCGCAGAAATCGTCACGACGGCCGGTCGGGGGCGGGTTTGTCTCGTCTTCGGCCCGGAGCGTACCGGCTTGACCGAGCGGGAACTTACTCTGTGTACCCACTTGGTCAGCATTCCGGCGCACCCCGATCTTCCGACGCTGAACTTGGCGCAGGCGGTGGCGGTATTCGCTTACGAAATCTTCGCAGCTGCAGAGACGGCGATCCCTAAAGCGGAAGAAGAGCTTCCCGTCGCCCAAGGGGAGTTGGAACCGTTGTTTCGCGGGATGCAGGAAACGCTCATCTCCGTGGGTTTTCTCAGTCGTAGCAACCCGGAGCACATCATGAGCACCCTACGCCGGATTTTGCAACGGGCAAAGCTGACGGAACGAGACGTACGCATCCTTCGGGGCGTGTTCAGTCAAATCGACTGGTTTCGCAGAGAAGGGCACCGCCTCCCGAAGGAGCGAATCGAGAAACCGTAACCTTGCCGGTGGAGGTGCCGGTGGAACGGCCGGGGACAGTCGACCCACAACTTGCTCCCAGCCCCACCTCCTCCAATACTCCCGAGCTGCGGCCAACTTGTCTTTCCCGCCTAAGGCCGGCCGTAGGACCAAGGGAAAGCATGTCAGACCGGCAGCGCTTCGAGGATGATGGCCCGTGATTAACGTCTCTGGAACTAGATAGACTTGTATTCATAATTTATGGAACCAACCCATTGTCCTTACTTAAGCAGGTAAGGTACAGCAAATCAAACAGTTGATCCGCAATGCCCGCCGAAAAACGTGCTTTCGCCTTACTTGCCGGGTCATAGTTCTTATGCACGTAACCAGCGACCAACGGGCCGTTCCGTTCCCCCCAGATTCCGCTCAGCTTAAGAGTTTTCCGCATCTCGTTGGCAATAAGCGGATTACGCCCACCGTCCCGAGGTCGGTTACGCTTCGGTATAGATATTGCGAACTCCATAAAGCAGATCGACGGAAGTTTAGGGCCGAGAATTCGCCATACGTCAGCAGCTGCGGACGCAGGCGGTTGGGGGAATCCGAGCACGGAAATGCGTTACGAACGAACTGTCGGCGGGCTCGCCGGGCTATTGACCGTGAACGCGGCTTATCTGGTGTCTAGCAATGCCGCAACCTACTTCTATCTGACCAACGTTCTACTCCACCTCGTTTTGGGGCTGGGACTCCTGTTGGTCCTTTTCATCCTGTTGCGTCGAAGCTGCGCGCAGGCCTCACGCTTCGCTCGGTACGGCTGGTGCTTCTTGGGCTTCGCGGGAGTTGTCGGGTTGCTTCTGATATTCACGGGCACTACCCGACCCTATCGATGGCTGCTATACGGTCACATACTCTCAGCTTCATGCGGTTTTGTCTTTCTTCTGCTGGGGGCGCTGTGGGACCGACAACGGCAGTGGGCAATTGTAGCTGCAGGTGGAGCAGCGTCGGCTGTTCTCCTCCTGGCTTCTTGGTTTCCCTTCGATGCTGACCCGCACGACCGGATCACGAATCCCAAGATTGTGCCGGCAAGTCTGGAAGAGGAGACAGGCGGAAGGGGACCTTTTTTCCCAAGCACCGCCACCACGGTCACCGGCAAGCCGGTCCCGAGCCGCTACTTCATGAATTCACAGAGCTGCGGCCGCAGCGGTTGTCATCCCGACGTCGTGGCTCAGTGGGAGGTCAGTGCTCATCGCCACGCTTCTTTCAACAATCAGTGGTATCGGAAATCCGTCGAGTATATGCAGGACGTCGTGGGTACGGAACCGTCCAAATGGTGTGGAGGATGTCACGACCACGCCCTTCTGTTTTCGGGAATGATGGATCAGCCCGTTCGAGAGCAGCTCGACAAACCTGAAGCCCACCTGGGTATCACGTGCGTCTCATGTCATTTGATCTCAGAGGTCAAGTCCACCATGGGAAACGCGGCATTCGTGCTGGATTATCCGCCTTTGCACGACTTAGCCACCAGCGAGAATCCGATCATAGAGAAACTCCACGACTACTTCGTGAAGCTCGATCCGGGACCTCACCGTACTACCTTCTTAAAACCGTTCATGCGTGAGCAGTTGGGAGAATTCTGCTCGACATGTCACAAAGCACACCTTGATGTGCCCGTCAACCAATATCGTTGGTTACGCGGCTTCAACGAATACGACGGATGGCAGTCCAGCGGCGTCTCCGGTCAGGGTGCCCGAAGCTTCTATTATCCTTCCCAACCTCAGGACTGCGCGGATTGTCATATGCCCCTCGTCCTGTCGGCTGACGCCGGCAACCGAGCCGGTGTCGTACATGATCACTCGTTTCTCGGACCCAACACCGCTTTGCCGCTGGTTAACGGACATCAGGACCACCTTGAAAGAACGATCGCATTCCTTCAGGCGGATCAAGTAAGTATCGACCTCTTCGCTTTGAGCCGGCCTTCGTCGGAGGAGCACCAAACAACTCTCCTGGAATCTTTGACCGGCCAAACCGCCAGTACCTTCGCCGAGGGCGACGAGCTCGGCCTAACGGCGCGAGGTCGAGGGGCCGGTTACACCGATGATTCCGAGATCGTAGCCCCCTTGGACCGCGCACGACCTCCGTTGCGTCGCGGCGAAACCGTCCGGATCGAAGTCGTAGTCCGCACCAAAAACGTGGGGCACTTCTTTCCCGGCGGCACCGTCGATGCTTTTGACGTTTGGGTTGAGCTGCAGGCGGTCGACGACCGAGGTCGGCTGTTGTTTTGGAGCGGCTTCGTTCCCGAAGATTCCAACGGACGGAAAGGCCCGGTGGATCCCGGGGCTCATTTTTACCGATCCGCGCAAGTCGACGCCCAAGGAAATCCGATTAACAAGCGCAACGCCTGGATGACTCGGGCCGTGGCTTACGTTCGCTTAATTCCCCCCGGGGCCGCCGACACCGTCCATTACCGTCTGCATGTGCCCGAAGACGCAGGTGACGCGATCCATCTTCGGGCCCGACTGAACTACCGGAAATTTTCTTGGTGGTACACCCACTGGGCCTATGCCGGCCTGCGGGACCCAACCGATAAG
>JAPXNP010000029.1:0-12720 GCA_033811955.1 Acidobacteriota bacterium | reverse complement strand
CCCTGCTCGAACGGGTAGCTCTGAGCTCCGATACGAGACTCGGCTTTTTGGTGCCGCAAGCGGAAGGAGCGCGCGTCGAGATCCGTTCCGTCGCTTCGCCTTGAAAGAGAGGCCCGCGGGCCCGTAGCAACCGCGGGCGGGGATGCCGTTTTCCATGGCCGTGGGCCGCTGATTCGGACGGTATGTCCCTCGTTCCAAGCGCGTCGGAAGCCGGTTACGGCTACGCTGGATCCGAGGCGAAGGAGGGTGCCCGATGCACCTTCCTTCGCTCCTAAACCGAGCGGAAGCGGTTTCCGGCGTTTCCGACGATTCCGAGTCTTGCACAGCACCACCTCGTATGCGGCCGTCTCCGCCGAGTTCGGAAAGACGGTTGCCGGCTGGAATAGTTTACAGCTGAGCCGTTTTCGAATCCGCAGTACGCCAATGCGTCGAGAAACCCCCGTCAGTGCTACAAGCCTGGAGGAAATGTATTGACTTCTCAGGCACCTATGAATAGATTGGCGGAATCATGAGAGAGCTATCCCATCGACGAACTTTCCTGTCCCAACTTTGTTCTTCCGGCGCCGCCCTGGCGGCCGGGTCCTGGCTGTCCTCCATAGGATATGCGCAAACTCGCGGTCCGGCTAAAGTGTTTATCGAGACGACCCGTGTCCGAGCGGAAATGGACCGCCGGCTGTTGGGTTCTTTCATCGAGCATCTGGGTCGGGCAATCTACGGGGGTCTTTATGATCCGGACTCTCCCTTCGCCGACGAGCAGGGCTTTCGGCGAGACGTGTCGGATTTGATCAAACAGATGCGCGTCCCCATCATCCGGTATCCGGGAGGAAATTTCGTCTCCGGGTATAACTGGCTGGACGGCGTAGGACCCAAGGACGAGAGGCCTACGGTTCTGGAAAGGGCGTGGAATTCGCTGGAGACGAACCAGTTCGGGACCAACGAGTTCCTTACCTGGTGCCGCCTTGTGGGAACGGAGCCTCTGCTCGCTTTAAACCTCGGCACGGGGACTCCGGAAACCGCCGTAGCCCTGGTGGAGTATTGCAACCTGGGCGGAGGGACGAAATGGAGCGACTTGCGCCGCAAACATGGTTACCGCGACCCGTGGGGCGTGAAATTCTGGTGTCTCGGGAATGAAATGGACGGCCCTTGGCAGATCGGTCACATGCCGGCCCGGGAGTACGGTCGTAAAGCCCGAGATGCGGCCCAGCAGATTCGTGTTCTCGTCCCCGACGCCAAGCTGATTGCCTGCGGCTCGAGCAACGCGTCTATGCCTACCTACCTGGAGTGGGATAGAGAAGTCCTTGAAGAGTGTTACGACCAGGTGGACGCCATCTCTCTCCACGCCTATTACGGCAATACACCCGCTACGACCGGCAACGACACCTCGCGGTATCTGGCGTTGAACCTCGACATGGAGCGCCAGATCCACCAGATCGCCGCGGTTTGCGACTACGTGGGCGGCCTAATGAGATCGCGCAAGCGCCTGTGGCTCTCTTTCGACGAGTGGAACGTGTGGTACCGGGCGCGAAGTGGAGACGACGTCAACGGCCGCGGTCGGTTCGCGCCTCCCTTGCTCGAGGAGCCGTATAACCTGGAGGA
Organism: Acidobacteriota bacterium; assembly: GCA_033811955.1. GTDB lineage: Bacteria > Acidobacteriota > UBA6911 > RPQK01 > JAPXNP01 > JAPXNP01. The sequence continues at coordinate 11,124 of JAPXNP010000029.1, read as the reverse complement.
TGCCCTCCTGGTCGGCGGATTTCTGAACACTTTGATGCGTGAATCCGCCCGCGTTCGCATTGCCTGTCTCGCCCAGCTGGTCAACGTCATCGCCCCGATCATGACGAACGAGAGCGGCTTGCTGAAGCAGACCATCTACTATCCATATGTATGGGCCTTGCAGTACGCCTATCCCCAGGTTCTCGACATTCTGGTCGAGAGTGAAACCTATCCCATCCAGGGACGGGGTTTCAGACCGGAGTCCGCCCCGAACGAAGAGGTTCCGTATGTCGATGCGGTTGTCACGATGGACGCTTCCACCGGCCGTGTTTCCGTGTTTGTGCTGAACCGCGATCTCGGTCAGGAAAGGGAGCTGGAACTGAACTGGGACGGTCTCACGCCGACGCAGGTACTTCATTGTGAGACCCTTACCGGAGAGGACCTGAAGGCGGTGAACACCTTCGAGGAGCCCGAGCGGGTTGCGCCCCGTCCGTGGGAATCACCAGCACCCGGGCCCACGATGTACCTGAAGGTTCCGGCCCGCTCGTACACCGTCGTTCACTTGGCAACGACCTGAATAAGTTCGGGGATTGCTTTCTTGCGCTTGGACCGCAGGCGCGGACCTGCTGGAGGGTGGCCGTCTCGGTCGCCATGGTCCCAGGCGAGACGAGGGCGTCTCAAATATGCCGGTTGACAGCAAAGGCATACTCCTAACCGGCACTTAGGTAATTCCCACCGCAACAGGTTGTAGGACGGTTGGCCGACAATGCCTCTGTGAGACGTCCTCGAGACGCCTGCGGTTCCCCCTCGGCCGTCTCGGGTGTCAAGGAGTCCGGCGCCCTGCAGTGTCGGGTCTTTGCTCGTCCAGAAGACGCTTCCCTTCCTCCAATAGACGTCTACCCTCCTCGCGTTCCCCCTTCTTGACCAGCAAGCGTCCCAACAGAATGCGCGCCTGAGCTTCCTGCGGGCCCATCTCGACGGCCTTGCGCAACCATTCCTCGGCCGACTTCTCGTCTCCCATTTTCAAGTAGGTGCGGCCTAAGTGAGCGGCTATCGTCGAGTGAGTCGGATCCAGGCGGGCGGCCTCCGCATACGCCTGCAAGGCCTCCGCGAACCGCTCCTGATGTTCCAGTACGGCTCCCAGATAAAAGTAGGAAGAAGTGTGGGACGGATTCAGCTTCAGTTCTTCTCGAAACTGCTTCTCGGCCTCCTCGGCCTGGCCCATGCGCCAAAGGATCCTTCCCTGATAGAAATGAGCTAGACGCAAATCCGGCTTCTCTGTGACGGCGTCGGCCAACTGCTTCAAAGCTTCTTCATACGGCCCTTCTTTTTCCAACGCCTCCGCCACCAGGACTCGAAGCTCGGGTCTTGCCTCTTGGAATACGTTCTCTAGAATGGCTTCAGCTTCACTCTGTCGGCCGGTGTGGGCGTAAGCGACCGCCAACGCGTACTGCACGCCAAGATCATCGGAAAGGGTCCGGCGGGCTTCCTCCAAGTGTTCCACGGCCGACTTGAACTCTTTTTCACCCAAGTAAGCGGCCCCCAGCAGGTACTCGGCGGCGGCGTCACCTGGCGCATGTTCCAGGTACCGAGTCAAATGAGTAATCGCCTTCCGGAAGTCGCCGGCTTGAAGGTAGGCCAGCCCGAGATTCTTATGGATTTGCCAAACGTCCGGAACCAGTGCGAGGGCGCGCTCGTAGCATTCCGCAGCCTCCGGAAAGCGCCCCTGCCGCAATAATACGGAACCCAGGTTGTTCCAGGAGGGAGCATGCTGCGGATCAATGCTCAAAGCGGACCGATATTCCGCCTCCGCTTCGGCCCAACGCCCGGCCTCCTGCAATGTAACACCACGTGTGTAATGCTCCCCCAACCCGGGCGGAGCTGTCTGTATCAACCAAATCGACAGCAGCAGCCAGGCCAAAGGTTTCACCCGTCAATCCGAAAATCGGTGCCCACGAGTTGACGAGCCCCCTGAATCCTGTCTTCGGCGCTGATCTCCAGGCGATATCCGCCCGGCGCCAACCGCTGCGTCGGGATCCTGCCCAAAAGGACGACTCTGTCGGCCAACAGATCTACTTTGAATTGAGCGCTGCGAAGCAACTCGTCTAAATCGGGCACAGGTCTACCGTTCTGCGAGACTTTCACGTCCACATTGAGGGCCGGCTGACCGGTGGACTGATCCACCCCGAACCCATACAGCTCTACATAAAAGTTCACCATCTGCCCGGGCGAAAACGCCCCGTCGGCGTTCAGCACCAACTTATACCGCCCGCCGAGCAAGGTTGGACCGGCTTCCTCCTCCGTCGCTCCTTCAATGATCCGCTGCGCCAGAACAATCGGACTGGACCCGAGAGCATCCTCCGGCGCAGGAACGATTAACCCCTGTTCAGTGGTTCCCAGTCTGCCGCTGTTGACATCCCGCACCACAACCGAAAGCTTATACCGACCGGGAGGAAGCGTGAAGCTCTTGGAGCTCAGGGAGCTACCGAGCGACTCCTCGCCGGCGCGCTTGTCCCGCACCAGCGTGTCCTCGAACTCGTAGACCTTCACATTTCCCACGGTGCTGATCATCCCGTAAAGTTCCACCGTGGCCCGACTTAACCCTCCCCCGGTCGGTTTGAAGGTCAGTTGTGCATCAGGCACAGCCACGGAGAGCAGCACCCTCACGCGGTCCTTTTGCAGACGAAAGGTCGCGTCGGTAACCTGTAGCGGAATGCCGTCGTAATGCACCCGGGTTTCCACGATCTTCTGAAGATCGTGGAACTGGATAACAGGCGGAGCTTCCAGGCGCTTCTGCAACTCCAGCCGCTCCATCGGCATATCCCGCGACCTTACCGTGTAGCCGGTCAGACTGTCACTCGCTTCGTCCAGGTCTCCCAACTGCCGCGTGATGATCCGCTCCGACTTGTCCCCTCCGATCAGCTGCTCCGCCACCGTATATCCCAGCGGGTGGAACAACAACATGTCCTTCTCCTGAGCGTCGCGGGCGAAGCGATAGAGATTCCCGCCGTGTGGATCGATGAACTCGATCTCCACCTCGGTACCGACACCCTCGATGTAGTTGTAACGCCACACCTGGAAGGGGTGTACGAGGGTTGTCCCACCTCCCTCGTGGTGGGCCCGCACGTAGGTCGAACCCGCCGGGAAATCCTGGATGTGGTCAGGAGGACCGAACTTGATGTAAACCATACCCCGGTCGGTTTTCCAGCCGGGGAGACCGGCTGTGAAATGCTCGTTGGCGTACTGGATACGCCGGTAGTGCTCCTCCTTGAACTCGTTGATCGCCGTTTTGGGATCGGAATCCCGCCGACGCCAGAACTCTTCGATGAACCGATCGCGCTCCGCGTCGGTCTGTAGCTTCGAAAAAACCTCGCGCTCTTCCGGGGTGATGATATAGACGACATCCTCCGTGAGCCACTTGCGGTAATAATCTTCTTCCTCTTCCTTGGTCCCCTCAGCCTGAAGAGCGCCAGCCGACAAACCGGACGCAAACAACAGCAGATCCACGGAAAGAAGCCAACCCAGGTACGTCCACCCACGCGACATCGACGGGCCTCCTTACATCAATAAAAAGGCGGAGACCGGTCGCCCGGCCCCCGCCTTTCAGGATACAACACAAGCGACCGGCTCGGTGCCCGACGCTAGAACTCAAACTTCATGCCGACCTGGAAGACTCGCGCCGTCCGGGCACTGGTAACCTGTCCAAAGTTGCCTGAACCAAGGTTGGTGGAGATTCCGGAGAAGTTTGCGCGATTGAGGAAGTTGAAGGCCTCGGCACGCACTTGAAGGTTGGAAGATTCTCCAGCGAACCACGGCAACCGGAAATTCTTCATGACGGCGGCATCCCACCGACGCAGATTCGGCCCCCGCACCAGGTTACGTCCGGCGTTTCCATAGAAACCATATGCCGGCTGAACGAACGCGGCCGTATTGAACCACTGCGCCACCGTCTCCGGTCCCTCGGGGTCGGCAACCAGATCGGGACGAGTCGCCAGGCCCGTGTGGGGGAGAGAAAGACCAATGTTCCGCATGTTGCCCGACTGCAACACAACAATTCCCGACAGCTGCCAGCCCCCTAAGATCGCCTCAACAACGCCCCCCGCATCCCGTAGAAACGGTAGCTGGTAAATGTAGTTGAACGTCATGTTGTGGGTAACGTCCCAGTCCGCCAGCGCGTAATCCAGTTCGGGCTTGTAAGCGTTCTGGGGAGTCGAATCGAAATTTGTCAGCGTGTTCATGGCCTTCGAGAAGGTATACGCAACTCCGAGCTTAAGGCCGTCCGAATACCGCTTATCGAAGCTCATCTGCAGCGAGTTGTAATTCGACCTCCCCGAGGTCTCCCGTTGGGTGATGCCGGCGAAGCCGCGATACGGCCTGAAATAGTTCGTCGACTTCACGCCTTCATTGATCTCAGGGCTGAAATCGTATCCATCCACGGGCAAAGGCGTATTGATATTCCGAGAGAGGGGGAGCCGGGAGATGTGGCTTCCCACGTAAGCGATCTCCAGCATGCTGTTGTTGAAGAGCCACTCGCTCGTATTGATCTGAAACCCGAAGCTCCACTGGTGCACCTGCGGCGGATCGAACAGCTCCTCGAACAAACCCATCGCCGGGGGATAAGCAGGCGCAGCCGCCCCCGCCGCCGGGTTGTCGAGAGGCGGCCGATTGATGGTGACATTTTGGGCAAAGGGCGGGTAGTTGATGAAGTCATACGTATCATTCCCTTCAACCCGATAGTAACCGATACCATACCCACCGCGTACGACAAGTCGAGGAGCTCCGGTGGGATTCCAGGCGAAGCCGATCCGCGGAGCGAAGTCCTTCTTGCTGTTGTCGGTCAGTCCCCGAGGTACTCCCTCCGTACCGGCCCGAATCACGCCGTTCAGAAGGTCACCCGTGCCGGGAATGATGGCGCCCGAGTACGGATCCAATTGGGGAGCCCGAGCCGGATCCCACTTCGACGGCACAAAGGTCGTAATCGCGTCGTTCTTCTCCCACAAATGAGGGATGTAGAAGTAGCGCAGTCCAAGGTTCAGCGTGAAGTTTCGCGCGATCTTCCAGTCCTCCTGGAAGAAGAGTTCCAGTTGCCAGTAGCGGTATTCACCTAAACGCTGAATATCCAGTTCCTGGTACGAGGCGGGCATTCCAAGAACCATGTCCGCCACGGCATTCCCAGTGTTTTGGCCGTTAAACGAAAAGTATCCCTGGGTTCTTCCGAATGCCTCCTGGTCTTTGATCTGGTACTGGACAAGTCCTCCGAATTTCAGGGTGTGTACGCCCTTCGTGAAGGACCACTTGTCGTCCCACGTGTGAATCCGAAGGAGGTTATACCACGGCCAGGCCCACGAATACAGGCTACCGTATCCTTGGCGGAGGTTTACGTCAGGTCTCCGGTTCGCCCGGTTTTCCGGGAACAACTCCGGGATCGTCAAGTTACTGGGACGCTCATAGGGACCTATCAACTCAATGTTCAGGTCGTTGCCGGCGAAGTTGTAATTGAACTCGTGGATCACCGTCGGACTGAGTACGTGACTCAGGTTCGCAATGAAATTGTTGCCCGGCGACTCGATGGTGGAAGTGATGTTAGGAAAGGCAGATCCCGCCCAAAGCGTGGTGGGTTGCTGTTCGAAGAAAGAGTCGTGGATGTACCGGGCCATAACCTTTACGTTATCCGTAAAGTTGTGGTCCCAACGAAGGATCTCTTGGCGAAAGTCGACCGGCTTCTTCGGCGACAGGTTGAAGTTCAAGAACTCCCCGGTTAACACGTTCGGTTCAGGGAACGGTTCCAACAGGATCTGAGCGTTGGCGTTGAGTCGATCCTTCGGAATGATATTCCCCGGGAATGGTTCACCGGTAACCGGATCGACGATCGGACTGGACAAGGCGCTGAAATCTCCCTGCCGCATCGCAAGAGTCGGAGTGGCCGCCCGAATCACGGTTCCCTCCCGGCGCTTCTTCCACTCCTGCGAGAAAAAGAAGAAGTCCTTCGTCTTATCCTGGTTATATTTGCCAGGGATAAAAAAAGGCCCACCCAGCGTCCAGCCGAAGTTATTCACGATGAGAGGCTGCTTCTCTTTTTCTCCGTCCGGAAGAGTTCTCGCGAAGAAGTTGGCTGCATCCAGAGCGTCATTCCGATGGAACTCATACGCACTGCCATGGAATTCCCGCGTGCCGCTCTTCGTGACCACCGCGACCACTCCGGAACCCGCGGTGCCATACTCCGCGCTGTAGTTGCTGGTCATAATGCGGAACTCACCAAGGGCCTCCATGGACGGGTAAGTAAGAAGCGATCCCTGATTCCCCACGTCCTCGTTCTGGGCTCCATCCACCGTCCAGTTCGCATACTTGGCCTGAATTCCGCTGATAACGATCCCGTCTGTAGAACCGGTGACTCCCACGCTGACCTCATCGGGCAACTGGTTGGACACTCCGGGAACCAGCGCCGCCAGAGCTATGAAGTTCCGTCCTTGACTCGGTTGGCTCTTCAGCTGTTCGGTTTCGATCACCTTGCTGACTTCCCCTGATTCCGTCTGGACTAGGGGAGCCGCTCCCGTGACGGTAATGGTTTCGGTGATTTCCCCGACCTCCATCTGAATAGGAATATTCAGGCGGTCTCCGGTCACCAACCTGACGCCTTTGCGCTCGAACCGCTTGAAACCGGGCAATTCGGCCACGATCTCGTACGTTCCGGCCGGCAAGGCCGCCGCGTAGAAGCGTCCCTCGTCGTTGGTAACGACCGAGCGAACGAGGCCCGTCTCAACGTGGGTCAACTTCACGTCGACACCCGGCAGGACCGCACCGGTGGGATCGGTGACAATCCCCGAGATCGTTCCCTCCGACGTCTGTGCAAACAGACCGCCTGCTGCACCAAAGACTAAGCAGCAGGCCGCTACGATTAAAAGTTTGTCCCTCATGAAAGCACCTCCCTGTGTTTGGTTACGTCACACACCAACCTGCAGCCGGGCGGCTCACCCGGCGACTCAAATCTATTGTCTTGTCCTAACCCGCCCGAGACACGTGGTCCTTCATCCCCAGTCCGGACGCGATGCTCCGCACTCCGACCGGCGACGTTGCGTCTCTTTCGAGTCGGACCTGGTGATGCTTAGCCCAGAAGTCCCAGGTCGCATCCCAGAATCGCTTCACCGATTCTTCCGGGTCACCCGAGGTCAGCCCCGCTAATATTTCGTGGTGCTGCCGTAACGCGTCGGCGAAGACGGAAGCCTCTTGCTGCGAAAGTACGAAAGCGAACAGCGAAAACAGCAAACGACTCAGAGCCCGCTCCAGGTACTCGTTGTCGCTCAGCTTCCAGATCGTCCTGTGGAAGGTCATATCCAGGTGATGGAATGTGAGACGGTCACCGGCGTCGAGAGCCTGGGCCATCTTTTCGGTAATCTCCCGGAGGCGCTGAGAACTTTTGGGAGTCAAATGGACAGCCGCCTTGGCGACCGCCGCCGGCTCCAGTAGTGCCCGAACCTCCGAGATTTTCTGGATATCTTCGGACGACAAGCTCGTCACATAGGTGCCCTTGCGAGCCATCTTCGTGACAAAGCCCTCATACTCAAGTTCCTTCAGCGCCTCGCGCACCGTAGGCTGCGAGACGCCCAGTTCTTTGGCTAGAGGAATCTCGAGAATGCGGTCGCCGGGCTTCAACCGACTGGCAATGATCTGCTCCCGGATGTACTGACTAACCCTCGCCGCCAGGGACCGTTGCCCTCCGGCAAGGCCCCCCGTTGAATCCTCCACTTGCGCCCTCCGAGGTAAGCGTTTATCGTTTAGCGATAAACGATTTTAACACTCATTGGGAAAAATGCAAGAGAAAAGTCTCCCGTTCCCAAAGTCGGACGGCCGAGGAGGAAACTTGTTGAAAATCGGCCGATACGAAGACATGCTGGGCTTCCATGTTCCAACGGAGCGAGGCCGAACATCCCGACCGAGTCGCATCCAAAAGGCTTTGCCCGAAATCGGCGGAGATCCGACCGCAGGAGCACGGGGAAGCAAGATGCTCCGCAGGAGCCGCCGATGCGGGTGTACCGGGCCCTCCCGATGTTCCTTTGCCGAGCAGTCTCAAGAGCGCTCGCCAGGGAACCTCAGTTTGGCGGAAGACCCTCAGTTTTCTAAGGAGGAACCAACCATGAACCGACTAAGCTCAGTCTTTTCGAAGTTCTTATTCGCAACCCTACTCTTGCCGCCGTCCTTCGCGGCGGGCCGCCGGGCGGAAACCGCACCTGACACCGAAGTGCGGCTTGTCGTCGAGGCGGATCTCGGTGACGCTACCATCAGCCGGCACGTCTTCGGCCACTTCGCCGAACACCTGGGCCGCTGCATATACGGCGGTTTCTGGATTCAAGACGCCTCCGGCAAATGGCGCTTCAACGATAAAGTCATTGAAGCGCTCAAGCGCATCAAGGTTCCCAACCTACGCTGGCCGGGTGGGTGCTTCGCCGACTACTACCATTGGCAGGACGGTATCGGACCGGCAGAGAAACGACCCAAGATGGTAAATGCCGTTTGGGGAGGCGTCACCGAAGATAACAGCTTCGGCACCCACGAGTACCTGGAATTGGTCGAAAGGCTGGGTGCAGAGCCCTTCATCGTCGGCAACGTGGGGAGCGGGACGGTGAAGGAAATGGCCGACTGGTGGGAGTACGTCAACCACCCGGGAGGCAGCACGCTGGCCGAGCTTCGCCGGCAAAACGGGCGAGAGCAACCTTGGCGCGTCAGCATCTGGGGTGTCGGCAACGAGAGCTGGGGGTGCGGCGGCCAGATGTCGCCCGATTATTACGTGGATCTCTTCAAGCGCTATTCTACGTTTCTCCGGCCTGTGAGCGAGACGAGGCCCTTCCTGGTCGCGGTGGGACCCAGCGATGAGAGGTACGAGTGGACCGAGGTGCTGATGCGCGACGCCGGACGTTTCTTTCAGGCTCTCGATCTTCATTACTATTCCCTCACGGGAACCTGGAGCAACAAAGGAAAAGCCACCGAGTTCACCGAAGCCGAATGGTTCGAACTGATGCAAAAGGCCCTCCGCATGGACGAGCTGATCACCCGCCACTCCACCATCATGGATCGCTATGATCCCGGAAAACGGGTAGCGCTGCTGGTGGGCGAATGGGGGACCTGGCACGAAGTGGAACCGGGCACCAACCCCGGCTTCTTGTACCAACAGAATGCACTCAGGGATGCCCTCGTGGCCGCTCTGCACCTTGACATCTTCATTAAACACGCCGACCGCGTCCGGATGGCCAACATCGCGCAGACGGTCAATGTGCTACAGGCCATGATATTGACCCGCGACGAGGACGTCATCGTCACACCCACATACCATGTCTTTGATCTTTACAAGGTCCACCAAGAGGCTACGATGCTGCCGATCGTTCTCAAGACAAGCCCTTACCGTTACGGGGATCAAGAGCTCCCGGCCGTGAGTGCTTCGGCTTCGCGCGACAAAAACGGCAAGATCCACCTTACACTTTCGAACATAGATCCTAACCAGGGACGCCAAGTGAAAGTGGAACTCCGCGGGGCTTCCGGATCCCGTGTTTCGGGGCAGATTCTCACCGCCTCGGTAATGAACGCGCACAATACGTTCGAGAATCCTGATACCGTCCGACCCGCGCCCTTTACCGGCGCTCGGTTCGACGGACAGAATCTCATGATAGATCTTCCCTCAAAATCGGTTGTCGCCCTGGAAATCGAATAGAGGAACCGGCTTAGAACTACGGCCTGCGGGCCTCAAAGCCCGCGGGCCGCCTGTCGCGTTCGTGCTCTCGCCACGGCTCTTCGTTGGCAGCCGAGACGGCTGCCTTCCGGTCCGGCGCCTTCTCCGGGAAGACAAGAGGCCCATAACCACAGGCGTCCTCGGCGCTCATTGGAGGTACCGTGCCTCCGCGGTGCTTCCCTCGGCAGCCGGGAGGGCGACCCTTGTAACCCCTCCCCCCAAACTTGCTACGCCGTACCCCGTACGCAGGACTCGGTACGGGACATCACCGTCTCCCACCTTCAGCCGGTCCAGAGCTCGACGCCTCCGCGTACACAGCCTGAGGCCGAATCACCGAAAAATCCTCGTATTTGGTGACCTGCTGACCGCTGATAAGATCCCGCAGCTCAATTTCGACACGATAGTCGCCGGGATCGAGATCCGCCAGACTGAGAAGTGTCGCAAATACAATCCGCCTACCGGAGACGTACTGAATGGACTCACCTGTCAGGTCAACCTTCTGCCTGAGGACATGTCCCGCCCTCAAGAGACGGTAGTTTACGGACAGCTCGGGCTCCTGCGTACTCTCGTCGAACCGGGCGTTGTAGGTCTGAAAGTAGAGACCAAGCGGCTGGTCGGTTCTAAAGGAACGATCCAGACTCGGAAGCACCAGCATATCGCCGATGACGAACATGTCGCTCCCATCCGAAACACCAGTCAAAGGCTGAATGGCGTCGCAAAGAACGACCGAGCTGATACTCAGTTTGTCGTCAGGCCAGGTCGGGGGAATGAGGCCGCGCTGAACCACACCGATCCTCCCACTGTTGAGATCCTTGATCACAAGATCCAAGCGGTAGCGCATGCCTTGATCCAGCACAAGCAACTTCTGATAGACAGACCTCTGCTTCCACCTATCTTGTGCATTGTCTTCCCCATAGCTGGCGACCAAGTCATGTTCGAATTGAGCGACCAGCTGCTTCGTCATGGTCGTGACGACCCCGTAAAGAGCCACCCGAGCGACCTGGACCCCGTTCTCCTCGCGAAAGGAAAGGTTCTTGTTCTCCACTTCAACGGTCAGAGGAGCCAAAACCTGCCGGGGATTCAAACGAAAGAACGTTTCGTGCGTGCGAAAATCCAGGTCGCTGTACTGCACATTGACTTGAACCAACTGCTGCAGGTCCGCATACTTGACCTGCGGCGGCGCTTGCAAGGCGATCAGTTTCTCGTATCGGACGAACTGGTTGTCGCTTGCACTGAATTTATACAGCGGATCATCGCGCTTGAGGGAGTTGAAGTACGGGCGGTCAGCCTTTGTGGAAATTCCTTCTTGTTCGGCCAGCGTCAAACCAGCTCCCGGCACGTGCAGCAAAGCGTCCTTCTCGTCGGAGCCAAGGGCCAACCGATACTCTCCACTTAGGCTGCGGTCGACAAACTCGATTACGATATCG
>JAPXNP010000028.1:12520-12853 GCA_033811955.1 Acidobacteriota bacterium | reverse complement strand
TACACTATCGTATCCCGCGGTAAACTGGTGGCCGTAATCCGTCCCGTCGGCCACGACACGACGCTGCGGCGCCAGGCCAAGCAACGGTTGCTGGAACGCCTGCGGAGTAGGGAGGTGACCGGGGTCGGAAACTGGCGGCGGGAGGAACTTTACTCGTAAGCGTATGCGTGTGGCCCTGGACACCGATATTCCGGCCTATGCCGAGGGGTTCGGTGACGCGCGGCGCTGCGCGGCGGCTCGGGATTTGGTAGCCCGGTTGGAAGTGAGTGCCGTCCTCTTCCCCGCGCAGACGCTGGGGTGAGCTGTACCGCGTCATGACCGGCAAGGGCGGTG
>JAPXNP010000028.1:0-12510 GCA_033811955.1 Acidobacteriota bacterium | reverse complement strand
GTAATGTCCTGGGCGGACGCCTTCGAAGTGGCCGACTCCACTTGGTTCGCATTCCAATTTGCCCTGGATCCGGCCGTCGAAGCTTCATTATCATTCTGGGACGCTCTGATCTTGGCCGTGGCGGCCGAAAATCGATGCCGGATGCTACTCAGCGAGGATCTGCAGCCCGACCTGATGTGGCGAGGAGTGACCGTGGTGAATCCGTTTGCAGCCAAGCCGCATCCCTGGCTTGAGGCACTGCTGACCCCCGGGTCCGGATCGCGCCGAGACATTGGGGACGAATGCAGGAGATGGAGATCTCGACGGTTGCGGCGATAAATGAGAGACTTTCCCCTCATGCTCGTGATCGGTGGGATGGGCATGCTCGGAAATCCGAAGCGTTACGCTTCCGGTAACAAGAAGAGGAGACGAAAGTGACAAACGGGGGGGAGCTGCTGCGGCGGCGGATCGAGGAGCGGACGGCCAAAGTGGCCGTCGTAGGTATGGGATACGTGGGACTGCCTCTGGCCATGGAGGTGGTGCGAGCCGGCTTCACCGTGTCGGGCGTCGATGTGGATGTTGCAAAGGTCGACGGACTCAACTCCGGCCGATCCCACGTGTTGGACGTCTCCGAGGAGACCGTGCAGAAGGCCCGCGCTTCCGGCCGCTTTGCCGCCTACACGACCTACGACGTGGTCGGGGAAGCCGACTGCGTCAGCATTTGCGTGCCGACGCCGCTGAAGAAAACGCGGGATCCGGACATCAGCTTTGTAACGCAGGCGGTCGCGGGGGTTTTGCCTCATCTGCATCCCGATATGTTGCTGGTACTGGAGAGCACCACGTATCCCGGCACCACCGAGGAACTGATCCGCAGCGAGGTGGAAAGATCCGGCTTGCGGGTGGGTGAGGACGTCTTCGTCGCCTTCTCTCCCGAGCGGGTGGATCCCGGCAACAAGGTGTACAACACGCGCAATACGCCGAAGGTTCTCGGCGGTTGCACGCCGGCCTGCACCGAGACGGCCAAGTTGTTTTACGAACAGGTCGTTGAACGGGTGGTTCCCGTTTCCTCGACCCAGGCGGCCGAGATGGTCAAGCTGCTGGAGAACACCTTCCGTGTGGTGAACATCGGGCTCGTGAACGAAGTGGCGGTGATGTGCGACAAACTGGGCATTTCGGTGTGGGAGGTGATCGAAGCCGCTTCGACGAAGCCCTTCGGGTTCATGCCCTTTTACCCCGGTCCGGGACTGGGCGGGCACTGTATTCCGATCGACCCGCTCTACCTCTCCTGGAAGATGAAGTCGTTGAACTACAACGCCCGCTTCATCGAGCTGGCCAGCGAGATCAATACGGAGATGCCGGAGTATTGCGTGGGCCGCATCGTGAAGATCCTCAACCGGCGGCGCAAGGCGGTGAACGGGTCGAAGATTTTGGTACTGGGAGTGGCGTACAAGCGGGACGTGAGCGACACGCGGGAATCGCCCGCCGTCGATATCATCCGGTTGTTGGAGAACGACGGAGGAGCCGTCGATTACCATGACCCCTATGTGCCGGAGCTGGCGACGGATCAGGCGTTCGGTTCACCGGCGAAACGCTCCGTCGCGCTGACGCCGGAGGCCGTAGCCGGCTATGACCTGGTAGTCCTGACCACCGACCACAGCGCTGTCGATTACGATATGGTCCGTTCCTCGGCCCGGCTCATCTTCGATACGCGCAACGCCTACAAGGGGCGGTATGAAAACGTGGTAAAGCTGTAGGTGTATCGCGGGCATCCTTGCCTGTGGTCCCTGCGTCCGGAGGAGAAAGCCCGACCACGGGCAAGATGCCCATGCCACAGGCCTAACGCTTGCCGCGGGCCGGTCGGACGGACTCCACCGCCCGGATGAAGCCGGACAGCACACGTTCCCAAGAATAGTGTTCCCGAACGTAGCGGCGGCCGCGTTCGCCCAAGGCCGGCTCCACCGCGGCCACGGCTCGGCGGAACTCTTCCAGGTTTCCGTAGCAAAGTCCTCCCCCCGATTCCCGTACCAAGCGCTCGACGACGCCTCCCTTGCGCGCAACGACGGGCTTGCCGTGGGCCCAGGCTTCGAGAGTGACCATGGACAGGCTCTCCAGGAGCGACGGGACCACCACGGCACGGCAACCCGCCAACAGCCGATCCTTCTCGTGTTCGCTCACTACGCCGAGATAGCGTACGTGAGAGGGGATTTCCATTTGCTTCGGGCCCGCTACGGTCAGTGAACCGCCGATCCGACGGCAGTACTCGAACAGCTCCCGGCAACCCTTTCCCACCTCGACTCTGCCGAGGTACAGCAGGTCGACTCCGTCGGCCTTCTCCGCCTCGGATTCCGCCCTGATCTCCACCCCGTATCCCGCAACCTCGTGCGGAATCTCGGCAATACCGAACCGACGGTGGACGAAGTCCCGCTCCGCCTCCGTCATGAACACCAGGTACCGGGGTTGTTGCAAGAGCTCCTGGTAAATTGTGAACCGGGCCGCCGGTTCGTCATGCATCTGGGGTACCAACACGGCGCGCTCGGCCACCCGGGGCAAGCCGAAGACGGTCGGGTAGTAGAGATAGCCGAAGAATACGACCGCCTCGTATCGGTCGCCGAAACGTTGCAAGTAACGAACCAGATCGGGTACGGCGGGACCCTGGGCCGCCACCCAGAGCCTCTCCGCAAATCGAGGAAGACTGAAATTTCGTTGCCAGGCGAACAGGACGCCGGAGACGAGTCCGAAGAGTTTCCAATGACGCCTCTGGGCTACGGGGAAACGGAGGATCCGCTCCGCTCCGGTGTCTTGGACGCCTTCGGGATACTCGTCGGCCCAGTCACGGTGATCGCGGGCGCACGAGGTAAGAACGTCGATGCGGTACCGTGCGTTGAGCCGCCGCACGACTTCGCGGGCCAGGACCTCGGCTCCCCCGATGATTCCCTCTCCGTAACGCTGGATGACGACGGCCACACGGGGCGGCCCGTCCTGTTCGCCGGGTGCCCAAGCGCCTAGGTCGGGCCGGCGGCGTAGCTCGGGCCGCGCGGCGGCCGCGTAGCCCAGGGCGAGCAGAGTCTCCGTCAGCAGAAGGGTCCAGGCGGCACCCAGGGATAGGTGGCTGGGAATCAGGAGGAACCCCAACATGAGGTTGACGCCCAAGCCGCCCGCCGCCACCCAAGGTAGGAACCGAACCAGGCTTCGTTGGCTTAGCAGCACCTGGCTGAAAGCCATTCCGAGAAACATGGGGATCACCAGCCAGGCGAGCTGTCGCAGCACCGGGATCGCCTCTTCGTACTCCCGTCCGTAGATCCAGCGGATCAGCCAAGGGGCGGTCACATAGAGAGCCAGTGCGGTCGGAACCGCTATGACCGTCATGGTCAGCAGGGTGCGTCGGAGAAGTCGTCGGAATCCGAAGGTACGTGGAGACTTGGCCGCCAAGGAAGGGAAGACGGCGCTCAAGATTCCCGTTGGAACGTTGGCCAAGGCCTGGGGAAAACGAAGCGCTCCGGAATAGATGCCCGCATGGTACGGTCCCGCGAGAAACGTTACCAATGGAATCGCGATGCGCGCCGACACGGTCCGGAACAGCGTCGCCAAGCCGACGGCTAGAGAATCCCGTATGAATTCCCCGGCTCCTCGTCGCCGGAAGCCGATCGGGTGGCGGTGACGGAGATACAACTGAAGGTTGATCGCCGCGGCAAACAATACCGCGACGCCGTAAGCTGTGCCCAGAAGGATGAGATGTCCGCCCAGGAGGAGGAACGTGATGCCGAGGACGGCCTGAAAGAAGAAAACCAGGAAAATGTTCAAGCTCGCCAGGTAGAGGCGGTCGTAAGCTTGGTGGACGATATTGAAGGCGGTGGAAAAGGACTGCACCAGCATGCCTCCGCCGAAGATCAGCAGCGCCCGGCGGACCTCGCCGGGAATCTCGAGAAAGATCGCCAGAAGAACCGTCAGCAGCAGCAAAGCGCCGGCGATGCTTCCCTTGACGAAGAGAAACACGGGGATGACCTCTCCGGCTTCCCTCCTATCTCCGGCCAGCCAGCGCAGCGTCGTATTGTGGGTGCCCAGGTCTCCTCCCACCAGCATCATCTGCACGATGCTCCAGGCGAAGGCGAACCATCCGAAGTCTTCCGGTCCGAGAAAGCGGGCGACCAGGAACATGTAGACGGTCTGAATGACCAGGACTCCGCCCAGGGCGAGAATCTGGGAGAGGGCATTCAGGGCGATCATCCCGCAGGAATTCTAGCAGGGGGGGACGCGATTCACGCGAATGACACCAATGACGCGAATCACACGGATTACGCGGAGTCGTGGGAGGGGGCGTCGGTCAGGCGGCCGAAGTCGGTCTCCGGAAAGTCGGGAGTTCCCTTGTAGAACGAGTACACCAACCCCCCGGGGAGGGCGGTTCCCGCCACCACCAGAAGATTCAACCAGGAGAGCATCACCGCCGTCTCCATACCGACCCCCAGCTGTGAGAAAAGGAACAGGTACATCAGCTCCCTGACTCCCATCCCGTTGATGGTCAGGGGAATCGCTACCGAAAGATTGACCAGGGGGATGAAAACGAGGAAGAGGCTGAAGGAGCCTTCCACACCGATGGAACGGGCCACCAGCCACAAGGCCACGATGACCGTGAACTGGATGACCAACGAAGAACCGACGACCACGGCCACCGCTCGAACATTGTGCCGCAGCCTCTGCAGACCCTCCGAGATCAGTTGAAAGCGATCCAAAGCCGAGGAGAGGCCCATCCGCACCAGCAGTCGTTCCCACAAGCGGTGGAACCAGGGATGGAACACGCTGAGGGTAATGATCAGGAAACCTCCCGCGAGCGCCGAAAGGAGGAGGCTCGCCGGCCACGGGCCGACGCGGGCCGGCCATATGAAGTTCGCCGTGAGGGCGATCAGGACCATGGCGAAAAGGCCCGCCAAGCGGTCCACCGCGGTGCAAATTAAGCAGCAGGTGAACCCGCTGCGTTCCCGCCGGGACAGGTAGTAGGCTCGGGCCAGATCTCCTCCGATGGCGGAGGGGAGAAGCAGGTTGAAGAAGTAACCGATCATGCAGATACGGAACAGTCCGCTCCAGGGTGTTTGCATGCCGAAGGGCCGCACGATACTGCGCCAGCGGGTGACGGAGGGGAGAACGGTCAAGGCGTGCAGCAAGACGGCGAGAAAGATTAAAGACCAGCGGGCCTCTCCCAGAATGCGCAGAAATTCAACCCAGTCCATTTGTAGGAGAAAAAAGCCCAGCAAGCTGAAGCTTACCAGACCCCGCAGCAGCGTCGACCGCAGGCGAGAGCGCGGGGCGGCTGAACCGCCGACAGGTGCCTGTGCGACGGTGTCGTCCCGAGGTGGGGTGCATTCCTCGAGCTGCGGAGCCGGTAAAACCTTCATACTACCTTAGCCTTACGTATTCCATGGTACGCGAGTCGCGTTGTAAGCGTTCCACAGGGGCGCCGGACGTCGGTGCCTCCGTCCGAATAGGTCGGCGGGCGGACGTTTGAACGGGAACGTGACCGGATCGACTGCAAGCGTGGAAGCGCCGGGTTGCCACGGCGTGTGTCGTCGGCCGACGCGGCCGCCCTCCGGTGCGGTGTCTTCTCGATGATGACTCCAGCATAAGTGAAATGGGCCTATGGTAACCGCTTTGTATAGCTTATGGGAGTCTTGTATACAACTCTTATTTTGCACGAAGTATCCGGAAGTGATGTGCCTCGCCGAGTCTGCGCCTGCGGTGGAGATTCTGCTATCGTGTCGTTGATGGCGAAGACGCGGCTGACACGTCCGGAGCGGCATCCGGAATGGTTGAAAGTTAGAGCTCCCTTTGGGGAGCCTGTTCATCGGTTGAAATCTCTGCTGAACGGACTCGAGTTGCACACCGTCTGCCAAGAGGCTGTCTGCCCCAACTTGGGGGAGTGCTGGGCCCATGGAGTCGCCACGTTCATGATCTTGGGGGACGTCTGCACCCGCGGCTGCCGCTACTGTGCGGTAAGCAAAGGAAAGCCCCCCGGCTTCGATCGAGAGGAGCCGGAGAGGGTGGCCCGCGCCGTGGCGGTCATGGGATTGCGGCACGTGGTGATCACGTCCGTGAACCGGGACGACCTGCCCGACGGCGGAGCGGAGATTTTCGCGCGGACGATTGAGGAGATCCGGCGGCAGTCGCCGGGATGCCGGGTGGAAGTTTTGACACCCGACTTCCAGGGGGACGAAGCCGCCTTACGTACGGTGCTGGAAGCCTGTCCGGAAATCTTCGGACACAACGTGGAAACAGTCCCCCGGCTCTATCGGCAGGCTCGCGGGGGAGGCAAGTACGAGGTCACGCTTTCCGTCTTGCGAACCGCGCGCGAACTCTATCCCGGCGGAGTGATCAAAACCGGTCTGATGTTGGGACTGGGCGAGACCGGTGAGGAAGTTCGGGCGGTCATCGAAGACGTGGTGGCGTGCGGGGTGGATATGTTGACCTTGGGGCAATACCTGCGGCCGTCGTCCTGGCATTTGCCCGTCGAACGCTACTATTCTCCCGACGAGTTCCGCTACTGGAAGGAAGTGGGAGAGAGCCTCGGCCTGCCCCACGTGGAGAGCGCTCCCCTGGTGCGCTCCAGCTACTTGGCCGACCGCCAATTCGCGTCCCTGACCGGGGGCGGAGACGTTCTGGTGCCCCTAGGCTAGTTCTTGGCGAAAGCCCCGGCGGAGCGAGATACTCGAGATACGCGAATCGCGCAAATCACGCAAATCGCGCGATTCACGCGAAGTATTCCTAGGTGCCGGCCGAGAAGAGCTTTTCCGTCCAAGCCAGCGATTCCCGATAGGTGCGGCTCAGTTCTTCGACTTGGAGCCCCGCCCGCGTTGCCCAGAGCACGACCTGGTCCCAATCGCCCCGCTCGTAGGCGAGGGCTGAGCGCAATGCGTTCCCGAGGCGTGAGTCGCCGCCTTGGAGCGCCGTGACGACAGCTTCGGGAGGAGACACCCGCTCCAAAGCTTCCTCCAAGGAGACGTCAAGAATCGCGTCCAGGTTGGCCAAGGCGCCGACCAGAAAGCATTCGAGTTCGGTGTACTCCCGCAAGCGGGAATGCAGGAGCTCGAGCCACCGGCCTCGGAAGCAGGCCAAGCGGACCAGCTCCAAGGGTTTGTCGGAGGCCATCTCGCCCAAGGTTACCAGGGAGATCCACTTGCGAATCTGAGATTCCCCCAGCAGGACGAGGGCCTGCTTGACGGACTCGATCCGCCGGCTCCATGGAAAAGCGGCGGCGTTGATATAGGTCAGGAGCTTCGTCGTGAGTCCGACGTCGGCCTTGATGATCCGATCGAGGCGGGAGTACTCGAATTCCGGGTTGGAAATTTCCCGAAGGAGTTGCAGCAGGGTCAGCTTGTGAGAGGGGATCGTCTTGCCGCTCCTCAACTCCGGGCGGGCGAAAAAGAACCCCTGGAAGTAGTGGTAACCCATGGCGTGGGCTTCCTGCATGTCGGTCCGGGATTCCACTTTCTCCGCCAAAAAACGGATGCCGCGGCTACACCGGTTCCGGAGGCTGTGCGTCGTCCGGACGCGCTGCTCGGAGGTCAAGGCCAAGAAATCCACTTTCACTATGTCGGCCAAGCGGAGAAAAGGATCGGGCAGGTCGACCGTTGTGACATCGTCGAGGGCGATCCGGTAGCCGTGCCCTCTGAGAAGCAACAGGGCCTCGTACAAGGGGGGGTCGGGTGCCACCGACTCGAGTACCTCCACCACGAGCCATTGAGGTGGAAAGAGCAGAGGTAGTTGCTCGATGAGATGGGGGGCGGCGAAGTTGACCAGAGCCGGAAGACCTCCGGTCAGTTCCGACAGTCCGAGCTCGAGGAACGTGGTCCGCAGGACATGGGCTGTGGCGGCGAGATCATCGGAGACGTTTGCCTCGGCCGACGGTCGGCTGCGGAAGAGAAGTTCGTAGCCGCAGACCTTGAGGCGGCGGTTGAAGACGGGCTGGCGGGCGATAAAGACGGTGTCTCCCGGCGAGTCTTCATGTGCGGCGACGGAGGGGCTCTTGCGGACGGTTTCCGATCTTTGCCTCATGACAATCTGCTACGACTCCCCGGCCTCTATCCCCAGGTTTTTATCGGCAAATTGCCGGAAAGAGTTTATTGTGAGTTGTAGTTTGGTCCTGGGCCGGCCTCCCGGCGGGTTGCCGCGAATCGACCTGCCGTTGCGGGCGGTTCTCTGCTATGATGCTTCAGAAAGGCCGAGTCAGGTGTCCTCCTTTAAGTCACCGATTATGGTGCAGACCTTCAGCGCGTTTCTCGCGCTGTTTTCCTTGGCGGTTACCGGGTGCCGGTCCTCCCGGCCGAATGAGGGAAGCGCGGCGACAGTCGAGAGAAGCGGCGAGACTCTTTCCCCAAGTTCCACCGGGAGAGGGAGCCTGGAAGGCAGGTTCTTGGTGGCCCAGCCCCAGGTTGAGGATCCCCGCTTCGCCCGCAGTGTGGTTTTCCTTGTTGCCCACGACGAGGGTGGGGCGATGGGCCTGGTGGTCAACCGTCCCTTAGGGTCGTTCTCTTCGCGAGAGTTGCTTTCCAGCATCGGCTTGGAGGCCGACCGAGGTGACGGCGAGGCCGAACTGTTTCTTCATTACGGGGGGCCGGTGGAACCTCGCCGCGGCTTCATTCTTCACAGCTCGGAGCAGACGGGCGAGAGTAGTCGGGAAGTCATTCCAGGGGTGGCCTTTTCCGCCGATGCGGTGTTACTGAAGGCGATTGTCGACCGCAAAGGTCCGCAGCAATACTCGATTTTTCTCGGCTATGCGGGCTGGGCTCCCGGTCAGCTGGAGAGGGAGATCGAGCGCGGCGACTGGCTGGTTCTGGAGGGAGAGGCCGACCTGGTGTTTGGTGTGGACCCCGAGCATCTGTGGGAACAGCTCATGGGGGATCGGGTGCTGCGGATGTAGAGCGCACGCTTTCGTCTTAGCTTCCGGCGCCGTGAATATTGCAGACAAACTTCTCACCTTGTTGGCGTGATTCGCGTCGCCGAACTCCGCTTGTTCTCAAGACGCGGTTCCTTGGTCTGGTGACTGATCGGCGAAGGGGGATAATCCCTGGACGGCCTCGACGGCGCGGCGAAGCTGCTCCTTGGTGCCCGACAGGACGAGCAGATCTCCCGCCCTGATGCGTTCGTGGGCACCCGGGTTATTGATGGCCTGTCCCCCGCGGACGATCCCGAGAATCAGTGCACCCGTCAGGTTCCGAAGGTGTGTCTGCCCGATGGCCTTTCCCAAAAAAGGCGACTTCTCGGAGACTCGACAGGTTTCCACGTAAACGTCCAGGTCACGGGCCAGGCGCAGGCGCGGAACGGTGGCCCGCTCGCTGCGGAACAGGGAATAGCGCTCCTGCCGGATCCGCCGGATTTCCGAGGCCACCAGCTCCCGGGGTAGGTTGTATACGCGTAGGATGCGGGCCAGCAGCTCGATGGAAGCCTCGAATTCCTCGGCGATCACTTCATTCGCGCCGAGCTGGTACAGTTCATCGATCTCGGCGAGCCACTTTGTTCGCGTGAGGATCACGATCTCCCGGTTTAAGGATCGGGCCAAGGGCACGGAGCGTCGGAGGGCGAAGGGGTCCGAGACGGCGTAGACGATGACTCGGGCCGTCTTGACGCCGGCGCGCTCGAGGGCCTCGACGTCGGTACAGTCGGCGAAGAATATGGGCTCTCCGTTGGCTTGTTCTTCCCGCACCGTTTGCACGTTGAGTTCCAAGATCACATACGGGATCGCGTTGGCCTTAAGCACCCTGGCCAGATTCCTCCCGCTGACTCCAAAGCCGCAGATGATGACGTGGTCACCGGCGGTTCGCTCTTCGGTCGCAAGCTCCGTCAGACCCCGGCTCCGAGGGGCGACGGGAGAAAAACGAGCCAGCGGAGGCCAGGCCGACACGACGCGGCCGGCTTTCACCAGGAAGGGGCTCAGGAGCAAGCTCATGACGGCGACGGAAATCAGGGCTTGGTACCATTCATAAGGGATGAGTCCGGGGTAATCACCGGCGCTCTGGAGCAGCACGAAGGAGAATTCTCCGATTTGAGCCAAGGCGAAGCCCACGGTCAGGGCGACTGCGGTGGGTACTCCCGTTAAGACGGCGGAGGTCGCGGTGACGACGATCTTCCCGGCGATTAAGGCGAAAAGGAGGATCAGCAACATGCTCCAGTGGGATAGCAGAAACCGAGGCTCGACCAACATCCCTATGGAAATGAAGAAGAGGCTGTTCAGGCTGTCCCGTAACGGTCGGATTTCCGAGAAGACGAGCTGGCTGTATTCCGATCCGGAAATTACCAAGCCGGCTAGAAAGGCCCCCAGCGCCAGAGAGAAGCCGGCCTTAGCCGCCGCCCATGCCGCGCCGAGGAACAGCACCAGGCTGACGATGACGAAGAGTTCTTTACTCGGAATACCCACAATACTGCGCAGGATGGCGGGATAGAGGTAACGGGCCAGGAGGAACACGCCCACCAGGAGACCTCCCGCCCCCACCAGGTTGACCAGGATCTCCATCCAATTGCCGTGCGGTCCGGCGATCTGGGGAAGAAGAACGATCATTGCCACGACCGAGAGGTCTTGGAAGATCAGGATCCCGAAAGCGCATCGCCCGTAAAAGGCGTCGAGTTCCCCCCGATCGACCAGGATCCTGACCACCATGGCGGTACTGCTCAAGGCGACGCAGAAGCCGATGACAAGAGCCACAGGGGTGGGTAAGTCAAAAATGCGACCCAGCAACCAGGTCAGGCCGACGGTCCCCAAGACCTGAGCGGGCCCGGTGAGGAAAACGACCCGCCGCATCTGGAGAAGCTTCCGAAGGGAGAACTCGAGGCCGACGGAGAACAACAGGAGCATTACGCCGAGTTCGGCCAAGATCTGAACGACCTCCAGGTCGGAGACGAGGCCCAGCATGTTGGGACCGACCAGCAGGCCGGTGATCAGGAAGGCGACTAGCGCCGATTGGCCGATCTTATGAAATAGGTAAACAACCAGGGCGCCCGCGGCGTATACGATGATCAGGTCCCTGAGAACCGGTAAGTGCTCCATATCTGTACGCCGTCCCGCAGAAGGCGCACCGTATCCACGGAACCGGTAGAAAGTTTCCGCGGGACGGGGGCCCGTCTGCGGACGCCATCATAGCGCCTTTGGTGCGCCTTCTGAAGGCGGGAACGATCTGAGGGGGGAATCCGGGAGAAAGGGAGGAAGAGCGGATCCCGCGGAGCGGGCGGATCAAACGGAAAAGATCGAAGCATCACTTTTCCGCGCCACGTTCCTGATCCGCGGGATCCGCCTCCCTAAGACTTGAAATACCGGCTTGCTAGCGCCTTAGGGGAAGCTCCACCGGGCTTTCCAGCCGGAACTGGAAGCGCTGTTCCTTGGCAAACTCCACCTCGTCGCCGGGGGTGGCCAACACGGCGCCGGTACCGGCTCCGGCACCGATGAGCGTACCGATACCCAGCCCTTTCTTACCGCCGGCGATGGCCCCGACAACGGCTCCGACGGCGGCACCGATACCGACCTTCTTGGCGTCTTCCTTCCCGGTGCCTTCCGCCTCAAAGGCAAGCGTATTGGTAGGCAGGCGGTACGTTTCGGAGCCGAGCTTGAGACTCGACAGCCGGATGGACATTTGGGCCTTTCCCTTGACCTTGCCCGAAGCTTTCGCATCGACGACGGTTCCGATGACCGTCGTGCCGGCGGGAGCCACCACTTGTCCGTCGACTTTCAGATCTTCGTCGAGCACGGCTTCGAACTTGTCGCCCGGCTCGGCCGTCTTGCTGCTGAGTGCATGGGCCAGGCGAATCACCAGCTTGGTATCTTCGGGCACCACGATGGTGGTGGGCTCGGGCTCCGGTGCGGCGACTTCCTCGACAAACGTCACGGGCCTGGTCTCAGCGGCGGGAGCCGGCTGCGCCTCTTCGCGGGCGGACGAAGCACTCACGGGCGTGGGGTCCGCCGTCGCGGCGCCGCCCTCCCCCGCTGCCCGTACCTCGTTTGTGGAGGCCGGAGCCGGGGCCCGGCCGGCGGAATTGGTCGGCTTGGCTGTGGACGTGCGGGCGGACGAGACGGGTTCAGACACCGCGGCCTGTCGAACAACTTGTTTTGCTCCCGAGGTGTCGCCGTCCGGCTGCGCCGCCACGTAGGCTCGCTGACTTTCGATCATCACCCCGACGGGAACCCCCACGGGAAGTCTTCCCTCGGGCAGATCCGGGTGAACTCGGCGCAGATAGCTCTGAAGCAGCTCGAACTCCTCGTAAGACAATTCCTTCTTCGCCCGCTCGTACAAGGAGGTCGCGTTCTCAGCCGTCACCACTTCATTGCGGATGTCCGTTTGTTCCTGTGCTCCCAACTCGGTCTGAGCAATTTCAGCCAAGCGAGAACAGCTCAGCCCGCCGAAGATAAGGAGCAGACTCACGATACCGATTGGCACCCAACAAAATGACCGTGTCTCTCGCATCTCTCAACTCCTCCCGATGGTCGGGCCGAATCCAGACGGCCCGACACCTTGTAACACCCCCGCTTCCCAGCGGGAGCCCTATGCTTCATGCCCGCCT
>JAPXNP010000027.1:0-13291 GCA_033811955.1 Acidobacteriota bacterium | reverse complement strand
TGGGTAAAGCAAACTTCCACTTGAAAAGATGGGTTTCGGCGTAATTCGAGTCGAAGTATTCGCGAAAAAGGGTGTCGCCGGTGGTTTCGTAAAGGTAGCAGGCGGCCGCCAACTTCTTGACCAGCCGACCGTAGTCATCCACTTCTTGCTGTCCGGCGGCCAAGCCTTGGGTCTCGTGCTCGGGGCTGTTGTTATAGAACAGCACCTTAGGATTCTCCTCCGCCCAGTTCCACGCCCGGACCGCCCGCCCGACCAACTGTTCTGCGTAATCGTTCAGTTCGTCCCGCCCCAGCTTCCACAGCACCTTGGCCGAGTACGCAAAGGCCGCCGCACCGCTCAGAGTTGCCGAAGTACTGGGGCCGCCGTAATAACTTGGCCCTTTGGCGGCGGAGGGAGGACTGGCATCAGAAAGGCCCATAACGCTCAGCAAGGAGCCGTCGTTGTTTTGCATCTTCACGAGCCACGCCAGTCCCCAAAGGGCTTCGTCCACGACATCCGGGATTCCATTGTCCGACTCCGGGATACGGTAGTCGTCCCCAAAGGCCTCGGGATTTTCCTCGTATGCCCGCAGTAACTCGATAATGTAACTTGCCGTCCAATTGGTGTACTTGTTGTAGTCCCCGGCGTCGTACCATCCTCCTGACAAATCGCGTTCCGTGGTGGGATCGCTCTTTTTGGACCAACTCCGGCAATAAGGATCCTGCCCCGGACCCAGGTGGCTGGCTTCGTCCGTCCAGCCTTCATCGGCGTAGAGCGACTGCTTGGGGCAGCCGGCCCGCTGATAGAAGAACGTCCGGACGGCGTGTTTGAGGACTTCCCGGTAAACCGTGTCGGCAACTTGGAAAACGGGAGAGCGGACATTTCGAGCCACGTCCAGGACGTAGTACTCACCGGATTTCGTTAGCGAGCTAAAGTCGAACCACCACGCACGGTCTCCGGAACTCTGATCGATCTCCCCCTTGTTCCAGACCGTGGGTTCACCGGTGTAGATCCAACGACCGTCGGTGGTTTCCACAACGGCGTACAAGGGTCCGGGAGTGAACTCCTTCTCCTTGTCGAAGCCTTCCATCGGGTCGCGAATGACCGCCACCTTTTGTGCGTCGGGTAGATAACCGAACTGGTCGACCACGATAAACTCGCCCAGTGGGATCTC
Source organism: Acidobacteriota bacterium (assembly GCA_033811955.1). Classification (GTDB taxonomy): domain Bacteria; phylum Acidobacteriota; class UBA6911; order RPQK01; family JAPXNP01; genus JAPXNP01. Next base: position 12,138 of record JAPXNP010000027.1, on the reverse strand, counting down.
GGCAGGGCTCTTGTCACTCTGGGGATATCCCGGGACGGCCGAAAGAAGCGAAAGGTCGTCCGTACCGAACAACTCCTGGCTGACGAGGGCTCCGTCTGAGCTGTGGATTTGAATGAACCCACCGGCTTGTGACTCCAGCCCGGTTAGTTCGGAAAGTACCTGGGAAAGGCGACTCCCCGAGTCAAAGCCTTCGGGGGTGGAATCGTGGGGACCGGTGGCCGTCAGTTTACCGGTTCGGTCCCAAACTTGGATCCCCAGCCGAGTTGGATCAGTTCCCACGACGTGAAAAGCCAAACCGGTAAAAAATCCGGGCAGATGCGCCACATGGGGGAACAAGACACCTCCCTGAACCGGCGCTTCGAGCGGCAGTGCGGCGGCGTAACCGGCGGACGGATCGCCGAAGATGACGGAACCGATAACGGGGGCCCTCTCAGCGCGCAGTTCCAGTGTACCGACCGCTTCACCGGTGAACCCCAGCAGTTCGGCGGCATCCCCCAGGAGGAAGCCGTGGGGCGAAAGTGATCCCTGATAAACATAGCCAAGAAGATTGCCGGTCTCGCTCCTGGCCCGGATGGTGAGTGACTGAAAATCATCTTCCGGATTCATGACGCAAACAAACGTGCGCATCCCGCTCCAGGAAGCCAGTTGGGCGGAGTAAAGCGTAAACGCACCTTCTGAGGGTGCCAAGGCATTGCTTACGACAAAGAACGGATCAGTTCCGCCGTGGGAGATCCACTCGGACCCGACCAGTCCGGGCCCTGTCAAGGTTTCAACCTCCAAAATGATCGGGTCCGTTACTCCCGGGAACCAATCGTTCGGGGAGCCTTGTAGTGCGGCAAGCGGAGGCAACCGGGTCTCCCAGGGCGCGGGCGCGGCCTGCCCCGCGAGATCCCGAGGGGTGATCCGGATTTCGGCCGGCTCGTCGCCGGGATTCACGAGGCTCAGCATGGTTTTGACCCTGCAATCCGGCGAATTCGGCCATGCTTCCAAAACCCATGGGTAAAAAAGCCGCGTTTGGGGTTCTACGACCGCATTCATCCCGTCTAAAGCGTTAAGGTCACTTGTTACGTACTGATAGACGACCTTGACGGCGGGGTTATTCGATCGGATTCGTATCCAACCCTGGCGTGGGAGCGACAAGTCGATGTCGAAAATCTCGAAATCGTTGAGCGCTCTCTGGTGACCGGGTAGAAGAACCCCGTCGGGATCTTTGCCCTCGGGCTGATCCCAACCACCGGACCAGAGAGGTTTGCCGGCTGAGTCATACGCCTCGAAAACCAGGGTTGCCGGTGCGGCAGACGGATTCGTGACCGCGATTCCCGTCATGGTCTCCGAACTCCCGACAAATAGAGGAATCCAGAAGACCGACTCTTCGGCGCTCTGGAAGTCCGTCGCAGCTGGAGGTGAGGCCTGCGACCGGAAAAGCAAGACGGACTGCAACACCACCACGCCGACAGCGGCAAAGCCGACCAAACGGCAGAGAACACTTCCCATTCGGATACGTCCGCGGTATCTCATAGCCTCCCTCTCCAAGTGTATCCAGACAAAGTAACGTCATTATTACGTTGCCTGACACCAGTTGAACAGTCAAGGCTCTATCGGCCTCCGAAGCTAAGAGTTGGAACAAACGCGGACGAAGCCTGGGAATCGGTGGGTGATGTACCGGGTGACGGGTACATGGTACACGACTACATCGCATCCGGCGTGGGGTTGCCTTCGCGGAGCAGCAATACGAACCGGAAGTCTTGGTCCAGGAGGTAGACAGGGTTCATGGAACCGCCCGCCGGGGATGAGGACCGGCCATGGATGTAGCGCATACGGAATCGCTGCCTGTGCCCCCCAGGCCCAGTGTCACTCTTCCGTCAAGATGTGAATCAACTCCTGATCCGGCGTTCCGTTCGAATCCACGATGCCGAACCCACCCTTGTAATCCCAGGTCGCCCAACCGATTCCGTGGGCTTCAAAGACACTTCGGACATCACGATACCAGCGGAGTCGGGGTTCCCTGGGAGCTTCCCGGTACACGCCCCACTCGCCACAGTACAGGGGGAGTTGCAAACGGCGAGCCAAGGTGAGTGGTTTTTCCAAAAGGGAAGCGAATGCTTCGCGATCATAGTGTCGGATTGAATCCCGCAAGGCGCCGACTAGATCTTCGGGTAAGCCCACAAGGTCCTCATCCCGGACCACCACGCCCGGGTAATGGACCGGGCCGGTGTATTCTCCCACCTTCGTCCAGCCGGCCCGGTAGTGGGTCAAAGCCATCGGCGTGTAGAAATGGAAGCTCAGCAAGATGTTCGGATCGCCTTGAGGGACGTTGAGTTGGTCGAAGGTATCCACCGACTGCCAGCGATTCGAGCCGATTACCAGCGTGCGTTTCGGCTCCAGCTCACGAACGGTCCGCACAGCTCGGGCCACCAATCGGTTCCAGTCCTCGGGATCCGAGGCCACGGGTTCGTTCATCAGCTCGTAGGCCACACGGTCGAGCGGATAGGACGCCAGCCGGTGCGACAGCTCCCTCCATAGATCCAAAAAGTGGTCCTGGGCCTTGGGGTCGGTCCACAAGGGACGCTCCTCCTCATTGAAATGGTGAGAGCGAAGAATATGAAGATCCACAACGACCCGGAGATTGTGAGTCATGCACCAATCGAGAGCCGAACGCAGCAAGGAGAAGGCTTCCTCCACGGGGTGCCCCGCCTCGTCCCAGAGTTGTTCCTCGTCGACGGGGATTCTCAGGTGATCGAAGCCTAATCCGGCCAGAAAAGCGACGTCTTTCTCCGTGAAGAAAGACCGCCGCTCCTCGCCGCGCCGATTACTTTGGGACAACCAGTGAGAAATATTCGTGCCCCGTTTTACCTGGAAGCCGTTAGCAGTGCCCGAGGCAAGACCTTCCGCCGACTGCGCCGGCTGACCGAGACTGATGCCAAGAATTGCCAGAACCAAAGGAACTAGAACCCGCCCCATAGCAAACCTCCATCGCTTGATTCGTTGGCAGGGTCGGCTCCCAGCCGCTAAGGCGTCACCGATCCATGCTCTTTGCAGAGGAGCTTAGCCGGAGAATTGTTTGCCTGCAAGAACCGAAATGACTAATAACGAAAGGATGGTGAAAAGCCGGAATCTTCCCCTGAAAAAGACCGACCCGGTGCATCAATGGTAACTCCCCGGTGCCGATTCGGCTGCAAAGAAGAGGCACTTCCGCATTCTCGGTGGCCGAGACCGCTCGCTTCAGCCGAAGCAGCCACGCAGTGTTAGTCGTTCTTTACGGCCCCGCTGTAGAAGCTCTCGTTGGACACCAGTAAGGTTCCGACAGTCTTATCGATCTCATAGATTCGAACGGCTGTGTAGCTAAGAGCGAGGATCTCCTCAATCGGTCTGAAACTCCGCCGGATGGCTTGAAGAATGCGATCGTTCTCGAAATACCTGCGACCTTCCTGGTAAAAAACATAGTTGTGATCATTCAGCTTAGGATTCTTGTCGCAAAAGCTTGTCTGGAATAGGTCGGGACGTCCGAAGCGACTCGTGTAATATTGCACTGCATTCGGAGTATCACTGACGATGGTACTTCCCGGAGGGCTGTTCCGGGCGACAAATGCAATTGCTTCTCGTACACCGGCGTCGTAAAAGTCATCGTGTGGAAAATAGTAGCCTACTCCGTTCGATCCACCGCCCAGCCAATTGACGAACAAACCGTAGTGAGGTGCCGTCCGGTAGATCGGAATCAGAAGAATCAGCGCAATCAATGAGGCGCCTGAGAGAAGCACCCATCCTCGCCGAATCGGATACTTCTTCCACTGCTCCACCCACCGGGCGGCCCCTACTAGAATCCACAAGAATCCGAGAGCTGAGAGCATGTACACCCAAGGCATAAGAGACAGGGTGTACCGCGACCACTTCCCGGGGACGAAAGAGAAGGATACGAACCACATCCCGAAATTTACCAACAGGAAAAGACATCCAGGGTGTGTCTTTCGTCTTTTCCAAGCAAGGATTAAACCCACCGTAAGCCCTAACAATAGAAGGATTGGAAGCTTAACAAGAAGGTACAGCACATAGAAGTACGGGGGAAGACCTTCAAGGAAGTGAGAGATTCCGTTATAGTAAATCTTTCCCATCATTAGGTAGCCGTGGTGTGTCATCGTTCCTTCCTGAACATACGAAAGGAGGTAGCTCCACACCTCAGGCTGCAGAATCGCCGGATTAAAAACCAAAAAAACGAAGCCGAACGTCCCAAAAAAGAGCAGTAGTTGCCGGTGCGACATGGGATGACGGTCCAGGCCCACCCTCCCGGCGAGGTAGTAATAAAGGAAGTTGAATGCCAGGAAATGGAGAAAGTACTTGGACGCCAGCATCATTCCGAAGGCCGCTCCGGCGACGCAAAACCATCGGGTCTCTACACGTGCATCGCGGGGTGCAACGTTCTTCGCCCTATAATAGAAGTAAAATGCCTGGAGAAGGAAAAATACGAGCAGCGTATCTTCCTTGGCAATCCGATTGTATACGATCGAGTTGATCCCGATCGCCCAAAGTAATGCGCTCAGGATTCCTGTCGACCAGCCGAACAGATCACGGGCCAAGAAGTACAGCGGTACCGTGGTTAGGGCGCCGAAAAAGACGTTAGGAAATCGGATGGCAAACTCATCGGAGATTTGCGGTAAATCATAATCCGGGGCGGCTTGGTTCCAGTGACGTGCAAACACGATCATCCCGGCTCCCAAAGCCTTCATGAGCATAGGGTGATCGGCATCCTCGGTAAAGTCCCCCTGCAGATAGCTCTCCACGGCCATAAGCTTGTGGGCTTCATCCTCGGCGAACCCGGCTGAACTGAGCTCGTGGACACGGAGAAAGAAAGCAGATACGGTAAGAATCGTCAGAATGAGAAAGGTGTGTTCTCTTGCCACCGAAGGACTGGGTGCATGCATATGATTTTGCCACGTAGCCGGTTGCATAGTGAAACAGGAAAAATCCCGACGTCTCTTTTCGTTTCTTGGAATACGCAGATGTTACGAATCGGGCGCGTACAGTCAACGATGAAAAAAGCCCGGGCCGGACGAACTCCCTTCCGACAGAGAAGCTAGAAGTCGAATTCGAATTTCCCCCGAAAAGTGCGGCCGACCGAGTTGTAAAAACCTCCAAATTCATCACTCGCGAGATTGTTTTGCACATCTCGCGGGTTGAAGTGATTCGTCAAGTTGAAGATCTTCACGCCGATACTGATTCCGTATTGCTTGTCATTGAACGAGACCGCCACTCGCTTGGTTACTCTGAGATCAAGAGAGAAGAACCGAGGGAAACGACCCGCCCGGTTACGAGGACCGACGAACTCAAAGTCTTCGTTGAACACGGAGTAGGGGAAACCCGTATGTAAATCGGCAACGGGCGAAACCGTAATATCCCAAGGAATCTTAATGTCGGCCCAAGTCAGGAAGCGATGAGGGGTGTCAAAGCGCAAGGGTGCACGTTCGTCGCCCCGCAGGATCGGATCCGGGAAATTGCCGTAGTACGTGTCGAAGTCGTTCAAGTTTCCGACGGCGGATGAACGAACGTAGGAAAACACAACTTGCTGGGAATCTGCGAATGAGTACCGCGTCGTGATCTCGTATTCCCGGTAAAGGCTGTTGCCGTGGTTGCTTAAGAGGATAACGGATTGCCCGTCGACGGTTCGTGGTTCGACCACGAACTCGTTCCGGCTTTCACGGCGTTGGGCGCCGAGGCGAACATACAGATTCTCACTGATCTGCCGGTCGAGCTGGAGATTGCTGATAACGCTGTAGGCCGTCTCAAGACCGGAGTCGGGGATGACGTGCCGATAGCGTTTTGGTGATCCGAGTGGGCCGCCGTCCACGTCGAACCGCCGTACCAGGCGATCCTGCTCCTGCGTGAACACGCCTATATTTAAAGGGATATCACCGAAAAAGATTCCCGCACCTCCTCGCAGAACCGTCCGACGGTCACCGGTTAGCGCGGCCGCGAAACCGAGACGGGGTGCAAACAAGTGCTCCGATGTGAGTCCGTTGTGGCCGTACCGCAGCCCCAAATCCAAAGTGAGCCTGGACATCGGAGTCCATTTGTCATGAACAAAAAGAGCCACTTCCGTCTTGTCGTTTTCGAAACTCCCCTCGCCCTCGAACTCAATGAGCGTACTCAGGCTTCCGTCCGATCGAACCAATCGGATCGGACGGTTTCGCCTTTCCCCGTTCATAACATCGCGGGAGATGTAGGATCCGATCCGCATTTGGTGCTCGCCTGAAGCGAAAAAGGTAGGAAACGAAAACACTTCGCTGGACTGAAACCGGTGGCTGAATCGATGATGTTCACTGAAATAGTTGCCTGAATTCACGTTGGGAGTGAGTGTCATGCCTTCCGGGCCGTACGGCAGGACGTCCGCATCGAGCGTTTGGTAGGAGATCCGACTTTCCAACAGTGATCCGCTTGAGAAAAGTAGTCGGTCGTTTGCGCCGAAAAAATAACCTCGACGTTTGAAATTCGATGTGACAGACTGAGGGTTGAAAGTGTTTAAGCCCATGTATCCGAGTTTCTCGGGATACAGGGTGAAGACTGTGCTCAGGTGGTGTTCAGGCGAAAACTCCACGTCGAATTGGGTGAACGAGTCAAAGCTTTCCAACGACGTGTCGTTTTGCAGCTCGGGGAGGCTGGGAACGCGGGTCCGCACGAACCGATATTCGAAGGTCTGTGCGAGGGAAAGTTTATCTTTCAATATCGGACCGGAGAAGACCAGCCGAGGGGTGAAGGACTCGATTCCCATAATGGCTCCGTCTCTCCTGCGAAACCGCGGGAGAAAGTTGGTAAAGAGCCATCTCCAATGATCTTCTGCAGGTCGTGTTTCGATCTCGGTGACTGCTCCCAGAAAGCGCCCGTACTCACCGGAGTAGGGAGAAGAAACGACGCTGACCGACTGGACCGCTTCGATCGGGAGATTAAAAGAAAAATTCCCGGTCGCCGGGTCGGTGACATTTATGTTGTTGATCAGCTGGGAAGACTCGTTCGGCCGGGCCCCGCTGAGACTCAGAAGTCCGTCCGGTCCGCGTATCACCCCGGGAAGCATGGGCAGAGCATCCAGCATGCGCTCGTTGGCGAGGGGAAGTGACTCCAAGTGTTCTTGGGCCAGTCGCCCTGACGCGGCGGTCTGCTGCGTATCAATTCCTTCCCGGTAGGCCTGCACCGTGAGGTCTTCCGAAACCCCCGCCACCTGGAGCACTAACCGTAAGTCCTCGATGGTGGTTTCAGACACCGAAATTGCCTGGCTTGCCGTGTTGAAACCGCTTAACTCGGCTTCGAGCACATAGTTTCCGGGGGGAACATTGTCGAAGGTGAACTCCCCGAAATCATCGCTAACCACCGAAAAAAGTGCGTTTGATTCCCCTTCCTTCCGCAACGTGATCGTCACCCCCGGAAGGTAAACCGGCAGCCCGTCGGCGTCTAGCGTGAGGACTGCTCCCGACAACCGGGTTCCAATCGCTGCGGGCTGTGCGGCCGCTGTTCCGAGAAAAACAAGAGATATCAGGAGAAGAATTGTTGAGCTTGCCATTCGATTACTGAAACACTGTATCACGCGGCGACTACCGAGCTATACCGCCGCTTTGAGGGACTATTTCCTAGCCGAGGAGCGAATTCTCTTCCTTAAATGGGGCGGCGCAAACCGTGCACAAAGGGGAAACCTAGACCGGAGAGACTCGACACTTCCCTTCGCTTGTCCTTATCCGACGACCGCGTCTTCCAGCGGGTTCTTTGGGGCCGGAGAAGCTCGGTAATGCGCATGCTGCGTTATGCGCGATCCTCCGTTGAGCGTGCCTTGATAAACGGAAGCGGAACTGATAAACGGACATCTCAATCACACAAGACTTCTCTGACAGAAGGACGAGAAGGAGGGACGCACATTGTGAGAGACCAGGAGCCGGTTCGAAAGAACCTCGCATTGCCAGTTGCTTTCTGCTTATTGATTGTCGGGGACGCCGTCGGTTTAGCACAGGTGGTTCGGTCGCGTGACCAGGCCCCGCCCGTCGAACGATCGGCTGAAGAAGACCACCGGGCGATGTTGGATTTGCTTGGTATCAAGCTGTTGCGGCCGGGTGCAGATCCCCGGGACCCAAACGTACCCAACGCCGCCAACTACGACGAGGCCAAGGCCAATCCGTACCCTTGCCTTCCGGACCCATTGCTGACGCAGGACCGAAGAGAGGTGACCACAACCGAAATGTGGTGGTCCCAGCGTCGCAGTGAAATCGTCGAGTTGTTCGATCGAGAGGTTTACGGCCGGGTTCCCGCCGGAGTCCCCGTCGTCGACTGGTCCGTCACAAGCGTGATTCCGGGCACTGACGGCGATATCCCCACGATTACCAAGAAATTGAAGGGGGCTGTCGACAACTCTCCTTATCCTTTGATCAATGTAGAAATTGACCTGACCCTGGTCACGCCGGCCGAGGCCGGTGGTCCCGTGCCGGTAATACTGGAGTTTGGGTTCGACTTCAGTCGATTCGGCCGTCAACCTCCTGAGCCGGAATGGCATCGGCTCGTACTGACCAAAGGATGGGGATACGGAATTCTGATACCTACGACGGTTCAGGAGGACAGTGGCGCGGGACTGACGAAAGGTATCATCGGCCTGGTCAATAGAGGACAGCCGCGGCGGCCGGACGACTGGGGGGCGCTTCGAGCTTGGGCTTGGGGCGCGAGCCGAGCTCTCGATTATTTTGCCTCGGATCCCGCCGTCGACGCAGGCCGGGTTGGGATCGAGGGACTCTCACGGTACGGCAAGGCCGCTCTGGTGGCGATGGCGTATGACCAGCGATTCGCCGTCGGGTTTATCGCTTCGTCCGGCGCGGCCGGCGCGAAACTCCATCGTCGCAATTTCGGTGAACTGGTCGAAAACATCGCTTCTCCCGCTGAATACCACTGGATGGCCGGGAACTACCTGAAGTACGCGGGTCCGTTGACCTGGGACGATCTGCCGGTGGACTCCCACGAACTCATTGCATTGTGTGCTCCTCGTCCGGTCTTCATCAGCGTGGGGTCCCCTGAGGTCGAAGGGGGATGGGTGGATGCCCGGGGTATGTTCATGGCGGCTGCAGCCGCAGGCCCGGTCTATGAGCTCTTGGGCAAAAGAGGCCTGTGGACCGACGACTTCCCTCCTGTCGGGACGGCCCTGATCGAAGGTGAGATCGCCTTTCGCCAACACACGGGAGGACATACGGCGGGTCCGAACTGGCCGACGTTTCTCGAGTGGGCTGAGCGCTACATCGGCTTTGGAAAAGATTCCGGAGAGCTTGACGAAGACTGAGCAAGGACGGGAGCAGAGGGGGCGAGTTCGAGGTGGTTAACCAAGGCGAAGCAGGCGAGAAAACTATGCGTCGTCAATCCCTCGCACGCCTGCGCCTGCCGCTGGTACTCTTTATGTTCCTGGCCGCTGTGGGATGTACCGAACCCCCGACGGCCACGAGTACAGGCTGGGTCGGGACGTGGGCGGCGGCTCCTCAAACTCCCGAGCCGCACAATGTGCCCCCGCCTCCCGGCGTGGTCGGGAGTACGCTGCGGCAAGTCGTCCGTGCTTCCGTCGGCGGGGACAGAGTGCGGGTCCGACTCTCCAACGAGTTCGGTCGCGGTCCCCTCACCGTAGAAGGTCACATCGCGCTGTCGGGCGGAGGAAGCTCTATCCTCCCCGCCACCGATCGACCTTTAACCTTTTCGGGAAAGACCTTGGTGACGATTCCCGCGGGAGCCCCCATGCTTTCGGATCCGCTCGAGATGCATCTCGAGCCGCTGGCATCCGTGGCGATCACCCTTTTCGTCAGCGAGGCACCGGCCGACATTACTTCGCACCCGGGGTCGAGGTGTACGTCCTACCTCCAGGAAGGCCGGCACGTGGCGGCGCGGGAGTTGCCGGAGGCCGTCAAAGTCGAGCATTGGTACCTGCTAAGTGGTATTGACGTGTACACCGGGACGGCCTCCGGAGCGATTACCGTTTTGGGGGATTCCATCACCGACGGTCGCGGATCGACCACTGATCAGAATCGGCGTTGGACGGACTTTTTGGCGGAGCGTCTCTCGGAGGACTCTGAGGTAGGGGTACTGAATCTTGGGATGGGTGGGAACCGAGTACTGCAGGACGGCCTAGGTCCGAACGCCCTGGCGCGGCTGGATCGGGATGTGCTGGCCCAAAGCGGGGTACGTTGGTTGATTGTTCTGGAGGGAATCAACGACATCGGCACGGCGGACCTCGGCACCTCCGTCGAGATCTCTGCACTCGTGGAGCGACTCACCGGTGCCTACGAACAGATCATCGAGCGGGCCCGCAGCCATGGGATTGCAGTGGTTGGAGGTACTCTTTTGCCGTTTGAGGGTTCTTTTTACTTCACGCCGGAACGAGAGGCGGTTCGCCGGGCGGTCAACGAATGGATACGCACCGCGGGACGGTTCGACGAGGTCGTCGACTTCGAACAGGCAACCCGCGATCCGGCAAGGCCGGGGCGCCTCCTCCCGGATTTGGACTGCGGAGATCACCTCCATCTCAACGATCTCGGCTACCGGACCATGGCGGAGGCAGCGAATAGAGTGATACGTAGCCATCTCGGCTCGAACTAGCTGAAAACTCGCGACGGCAGGGGTCTCGGCCGCGAAAGGTGGGAAGAAAGCAGTGTCCCCTGCTGCTTTTCTTCCTTGCTCTTCTTAACTGTGTTCTTACTGTCTCCCGTGCTCTTCGCATAGGGAAGGGTAACCGTTTCGGCTGTCGAAGGATGTCAAGAGGGCAGTGTCGCTTACGGGGAGATGGGAAGAAAACCGTGCTCTTTGCTCTTTCCTCTTGTAGCGGCATTGCAGAGTGTGTCATGGCATAGGGCGGAAGTTCGGTTTGAGATGCAGCGCGGCAAGATAGGTCTTTTCCTTTCCTTTCTCGAGGTAATGGAGTTCCGGGCAAATGGGCACAGCATATGAGCTTCCCGACTCTCACACTGCAGGCCTCCGGCTCAGCATGCAGTACCTAGACGGAGTAGCATGCGGGAGGCGCTGGACAAGAGATTCTTGGCACTGGATTCTATGGCGTGCCAAAATGGCCCGGCGGATGGTGGGCTGATTTCACGGATCCCCCACGGGAGGAGCGGAATGCAAGCGGGGAGACTGGTGCGGGAACTCGTAGCGTCGGTGTTTTTGCTTTCCTTTGGCTGTCGGTCGGAGATGAACGTCAGGCCGGCGGAGCTTCCGGAGGAGGTGGTTTATGCCGAGTCCGAAGACGGATTCGTTAATGCCGGGATTCTGTTCTCGCCGCGGCCGGAAGAAGCCAAACCGGAGACAATCGTCTGGGTGCACGGTTGGGGGGTGAATTTCTACTGCCCCGCGTACGTTGCCGTCGGCCGCGCTCTTGCCGAACGGGGATATACCTGTCTCTCCGTGAATACCCGCATGCACGACATCGGGAACGTGTTGGGGTATCGGCGAGGCCGGCGGATTCGGGGTGGCGGTTACTGGGGTGTGGCGTCGGAACAGATCCGCGATTTGGCCGGGTGGTCGGCTTTTGCTGAAAAACGAGGCTTGCGCCGTTTGATTCTTGTGGGGCACAGCGCCGGTTGGGCGGCCGTCCGCGAGTACCAGTTTCGAAGAGAGGATCCTCGCGTAGTCGGTTTGGTGCTGGCTTCCGGTATGGTTTGGGCGAAGAGGGAGGCTCCTGACCCGGATCTTCTGGCGCAGGCGAGGCGGCTGGTGCAAAACGGCTACGGCGACGACCTCCTGCGGTTACCAAACCGTTCCTTCCCCTCCTTCGTCAGCGCAGCGACGTTCTTAGACACCTACGAGACGCCCGACGAACTGTATGACTTTTTCGGCGTGGAGACGGACCAAGCCGGAGTGACGCGGATTCGGTGCCCGATTCTGGCCTTCTTCGGCACGGATGGGGACGTCGGGGGCGAAAAGGACCTGGAGCTTCTGAAGGCGGCCGTCGGCCGCCACTCTTCAGGTCCGCCTTCGGTATCCGTGACGATGATTGAAGGTGCGGATCATATGTATGTGGGACAGGAGGATCAGGTAGCCGAAACGATCTCACGTTGGTGGCAGGGGCTCCCGGCGGACCAAGGCGCGACAAGGGAAGATGCCCTGGAGTGAGGTCACAGCCGCGGTGGAGATGTGGCTTTAGGCGCA
>JAPXNP010000026.1:0-13865 GCA_033811955.1 Acidobacteriota bacterium | reverse complement strand
CGATGGACGAGGTGATTTACGAGATGTCTCGAAAGGGTCTGGGTATCACGGCCGTCACCGACGATGGAGGAAGACTGGTGGGCGTCATCTCGGACGGCGATCTTCGTCGACTCCTGCAACGGGACCGGGAAGGCCTGCTGCAGCGTACGGCCGAGCAGTGCATGACGCCGAATCCCGTGACGATTCCGCCCGCAGAGATGGCCGCCAAAGCCTTGGATCTGCTGGAGCGACGCAAGATCACCTCCTTGATGGTGGTTGATGAGACGGCCCGACTCATCGGCGTGCTGCACCTCCACGACCTGTGGGGAACCGAGTTGTTCTGAGCCGACCTGCCACTCCAGGGTCACATCATCCGTGCAAAGATCTCGTTAGGGAATACCGCCCAGACACCCGCGGCCTGCCGAGTGTTGCCGGTAAGGGCGTCCCGCGATTCAGGTACAGTCGTTCGTCCGACGTCCGTGGAGACCCGCCGGACGTGATTGGGGGGCTTTGCCCCACATCTACTTGTTGGCGACAGCAAGGCCGACGCATCCCGGACGCCACGTACGAAGGGCTTCGGCACTGTCTCCCCCCGGCATTCATGTAATAACCGGGATCTGGGCTCCGACTCCTCTTCCCGCTACTATGCATCCGTGAGATGAAGGTAAGGCAAGTGCGTCATCTCCGAGTGGCCGCCGTCTAATTCGAGCACGCCAACAGCGACAAGGCTTACAATCTAAGCCGGTTGCGGTACTTTGCAGCCCTGGCGTCCGCCGAAAGGGTGGAAGTCCTGAACTTCCCGGAGTGCTGCGTGACCGGCTACTGGTTTCTGCGCCATTTGTCTCGCTCTGGACTAGAAGATCTGGCTGAACTAGTGGGAGGACCTGCGACCCAAGAACTCCTGACCATGGCCCGCAGATACCGGATGATGATCGGGGCAGGCATCCTGGAAATCAGCCTGACTGGAGACCTGTACAACACTTACATAGTGACCACACCCGAAGGAGACGTTTAAGCCCATCGGGAACTCCACGCTCTCATTCATCCGGAAGTACGATCCGAAGATCGTTTCGCTCTATTTCATTGGAGAGACACTGTTTCGCTGTTTTGATCTGCTACGACAACAACCTCACAGAGAATATTCGGATCTCTTCTCTTAAGGGACCCGAAGTGCTCCTGGCACCGCATCAGACCGGCGGGTGCCGCTCCTCGAATCCCCATACGATGGGCTTGGTGGACAGGACGGCGTGGGAGAACCGCTTCGTTGACCCGGCCGCCAGCGAAGCGGAACTGCGAGGCCTAAGGGCAGGAAATGGATCCTACGCTGGCTGCCGGCCCGAGCCCACGACAACGGTCTGTTTCTTAATCTTCAACAACGGCATGGGTGTGGACGACGATGAAATCCGTACAGGCAATTCGGCGGTCCTTGATCCGTATGGCCGGATTCGGGCTGAGACATGGAGGGCCGGGGACGACATGGTTGTGGCCGATCCTGACGCTTCCCTGCTGGAGGAGTGCACGGGGAGACGCTGAATGCGTACCCGCAGACCGGAACTCTATGGGCTGCCGGCTCAGCCCACCGGACAGAAAGTCGATGTCCGCCGAGTACCCTTCGACGAAAAGGGAGTTTAGAGACTATCGTCAGCTGGGCGCTGTAGGGGCAACCAAATCATCGAGCCGTCGGCCGTCCACCGAGGCAAAAGAGGGATCCCAGACGACGTCTCGTTTCCCCGGAGGCTTGTTCAACAAGGTTGCAAGGGGTTGCCGGACGGACCTCCGGCGCCGGGATTCTGATGGTGGGTACCGAAGGCGGCCGGGCTGAGTGAGGTTCAGCGGAGTCTACCAGGGGGAAAGCGGGTACCCTCCCATTCGGCGGATGGGGGAGGACAAAGTAGCCCGCCAATCCGAGAACGTTTCCCTTCTGATCTTCCGAATGAACAGATACCCCAGAACTGGTCTCAAGCCGATCGGGCGCCACTCCCCCGTTGAACTCTCTTTCGAGAGATCATCGCAGGGTACTCCATCTAGTGCGACGTTTCGTCTTGCCCCATGGGTCGCACAAGTCACCCCCAGATCCCGCCGGAAGCGAGCTGGAAATCAGAGGTATGGCGTGGTAGACTCGCTTTTCACGGCGGAAGTGGCTAAGAATTCCACTCAGACTGGGACCCGCGGAGCGAGTAGCTTTCACCGGCGGCTATTTTCGAATTTGCTGTTGGTGCCTGTCCTTTCGGCCATAGCCGTGCTGGTTTTGGTGTCTGCTGCCGCAGCCGGTGATATTCATCCCAGCGGATTCGACAAGAGTTGCACTCTCTGCCTTTTCTCAAAAGCACCCTTGGAGCAGGCAAACTCATCGGTCTTTGCCCCTCCGCACTACTTTGTCATGGGGGGTGTCGCCGTTGCTACCGTCAGGCACCCCGGGGAATTTCCTGTTCTCCTGTTCTCGTGTCGTGCCCCCGCACTTTTCTCGCTTCTCTTCGCTTAGCAAAAGACGGAGACCTACGTCTCCGCAACCTTTTCGGTATCGCTCGTACCTACTCCGAAAACGGGGGGGGTTCCATGGAGATCACGAGAAAATTCGGCTTGATACTCTGCCTGACTGCACTGGCAACGATAGGGACAACAAGTGGGGGCAACCCTACAAGATCGGGAGAGAATAGAGAGTGGCGGCGTGAATGTGAGCCGGGACGCCTCTACGATCCCTCAAAAGTGACCAAGATCGAGGGAAAAGTCTTGCGCCTCGAGAAGGCCGTCTCGGCTTCGCGCCAAGGCCATTCGTTACGGCTCATCGTGGAAACCCACGGAAAGGAGCTTCCCGTTGTTTTGGGCCCCCTCAACTTCGTACGAAGCCTGGAGCCGGCGATTGAGGTAGGGGACGAAGTTTCGGTGCAGGGTTCTCCGATCGAAGTCGAGGGTGAGCAAATCCTGATCGCCGCTAGGCTCACAATTCACGGGGAAACTATTGACTTAAGGGATTCCAGCGGACACCCTTTCTGGTCCGGGTGGAAGCAACAAGGTACTGATGACTCGGTAGCTTGTTGGGTACAGGGAGTAATAACGGACAGTTCGGGAGCTGTAATTCCCGACGCCGTAGTGGTGCTGGAACCAGGCAACCTGACGGCAACGACGGGCCCGGATGGGAAATACTGCTTTACTCGGGTGGACCCGGACGCTAATACTCTGACCGTTGTAGCCCAAGGGTTCGAAGAAAAGCGGATCGAATTGCGGTTGACGGCCGATCCAGCTCAACGTATCCCTCTTTCCGGCGATTCTCAGAGAAAGCATCACGGTCATTGCCGCCACCCGAACCGTCAAGAAGTTGGAAGAAGTTCCTGTCCGGACGGAAGTAATCCTGCCGGAGATTATCAAGCTCTCTGGCGCAGGTACTCTAGCCGACGCGGTGGAGTTCAGTTCGGGAATTCGCGTCGAAAACAGCTGCCAGAACTGTAACTTCTCACAGATCCGGATGCTCGGTCTACAAGGACCGTACACTCAGATCCTCTTCGACGGTCAGCCTACCGTGTCCTCTCTGGCTCAGGTGTACGGTATCGAACAGATCCCTGCCCGCATGGTGGAGCGGATCGAGGTAGTCAAGGGAGGAGGTTCTTCGGTCTATGGTCCGGGTTCCGTGGGAGGTGTCGTGAACGTGATCACCCGTGTCCCTTCGAAAGTCGGAGGAGACCTAACGGGCCGCGCCGAATGGATGGATGGAACGCCCGGTCAAAGTACAAGTGGTGCCGCCGATTGGATCTCCCAAGACCGTCAGAGTGCCGTAACCATTTTCGGGCAGCTGGACAAGATCCACCCCGTCGATGTCGACGAAGACGGTTTCAGCGAGGTCAGTAAGCGCGATTTCAAGGCGCTGGGAGCCCGTTACCGACAGAACCTGCTCGAGCAGCGGGCCCAGGTGGACTTCGACTTCAATCATTTTCGAGAGCTACGTCGCGGCGGCGACAGGTTGGACCTGCCGCCTCACCAGGCTCAACTCGCCGAGGCCGTGCAAACTCGACGTTACGCAGCGGGTGTCAACTGGCACCACACCCCCAACACGAAGCTAGATTACCGAATCGGCTTTTCTTTCGCTCAGACCAACCGGAACAGCTACTACGGAAGCGGTATGGATCCCGACGCCTACGGGGAAACGAGAAACCCTCTTTGGGTCGTCGACAGCCAGTTCAATCACTTCTTTCCGTCGCACGTCGTCTCTTGGAGAGGCCAGGTGACCGCGGATATGATCAGTGACAGCTTTCCCAGATACGATCGCAGCTATGAAGAAACGTACGTGGACACGGGCTTTTTCGTGCAGGATGATTGGTTCTTTCTTCCCGACTGGGAGCTGGTTTATGGCATGCGTGCCGACAAGCATACGGCAGTCGACCGGATCATCCTCTCACCTCGGATCGCCCTGATGTGGGCGGCCGCTCCCACTCTGAATTTCCGAACTTGCGTGGCCACCGGTTTTTTGCCTCCGCAGGTGTTTACCGAAGATCTTCACATCGAACAGGCCGGCGGAGTGGCGCACGTGATCCGCAACTCCGTGGATCTCCGGGAAGAGCATTCCACAACCGTCACGGCTGGAGTGGAATGGAAGCCGACCTGGAGAAGGAATGTGGGAATAGTGGAATTCAACGTCTTTCACACTCTCATAGAAGATCTCTCCCACATTGTGGAGGACAACGACCCGTCTACAGCCCAGAAGGAATTCTCGCGAGTCAACTACGGTAAGGCGAAAGTCTATGGGGCCGAAATCAATCTTGGATACGCGTTGGCGACTTCGCTCGAACTCCAGATCGGGTATGTTTGGCAGCGGGCTCGTTTTAGCGAAGCGGAACCGGATTTTCGCAGCAAGGACTTCTTTCGAACTCCCCAAGGCTATGGAATGGCCACTCTTATCTATCGCAATCCCAAGCTGGGCGAAGTCTTTCTGGGTCTCCATTACACTGGCGACATGAAAGTGCCCCACTATCCAGGCTACATCTTGGAAAAGCGACTGGAGGCAACACCCGCTTACTGGACGGTGGATGCCAGCATCTCAAGGTCCTTTCCCATTGGATCGGACTCCAGACTGGTGTTTTCCCTTGGAGGGAGGAATCTGACCGATTACTACCAAAACGATCTTGACCGGGGACCCAACCGGGACGCCGGGTACGTTTGGGGACCCCGGTTTCCCCAAACGCTGTACGTGAGTACGGCGATCGAGTTCTGAGGAGCTGGACAACGGTATTCGTTTTTTTCTGGGCGCAATAGTGCGAGGAGTACCTCGGGACTGTACGATGTTTACACTAGCTCGAAATCCTGCAACTCCCATCTCAGCTGTCCACGGTGGACTCCGCCGCAGCGAGCAAGCGCGGCGCGGACGGAGCTGGCGCCCCAGAGTGCAGAGGAGACCAAGATACGAAAGCGACCAAAGACCACAGCCTCCCACTTCAGGGACTTACGGAGGTATGCCGACGACCTGTATGCCGAAAAAGTGGAGGTTCACGTTGGGATGCGCGGCGGCTCCAGCCGCAACGGCTCCTCGGCGCGGAAGCTGTACTCGCCTTCCCTTGCAAACTCCGATCGTTCTTTCAACCCTGCCGCGCTTTTCCCGGCAGCGCTACCGGCACTTCAATCCGGCAACTCTGCGACCGTGCCCACGGGGCAACCGGCACACTTTTCGGGAAACTCATTCCAGAGACGAGCGATAGCAGCAAAGCCGGTGCAGTGACAAGGAAACAAACGTTGCACATCCAAACGACGCAGTTCCGCAACTGTCGCATTCATACGCTCACGACCGACAGTAAGCAGGTGCATGCCCCCAATCAGGGTGTGGATCGGGGCTCCCTTCGTCAACAACTGAACGTATCTCAATGTGTTGACGACTCCTGCATGGGCGCAACCGAGAACTACAATCGTTCCACACAGCGTTTCAATGAACGCCGCTTGGTCGTCCATCAGCCGATCCGGTTGCGTACAGCTCTCGTCCTTGAAAAACGACTTGTCCACATCTTCGAAAACGACGCTTCGAGGCACCGGACCGGTCAGACGCAGGCCGCCCTCTGTCGCGGTGGGCTCTTCCGTCCATTTCAGCTCGGCGAAACAGCGGGCCCGCTCCGCCGCCCGGGCGGGAATACCGATCTCGGAACTCGCGCCGTAGCGGTTCCGTTTGAACTTCGGCCCGAAGACTTCAGGATGGGCATAGACGGGAATCCTCCGCGAATCCGACACGACGTCGCAGAGGCCGCCGGTATGATCATAATGGCCGTGGCTGAGAACAACAGCGTCCACCTTATCTAGCGAAACTCCCAGTTTTCTTGCATTGCCGACAAGAACGCGACCCTGTCCGGTGTCAAAAAGGATCCTACTGCCGCCAAGCTCAATCCAAAACGACAGCCCGTGTTCGGCCAGCAATCCACGCCCGCCCGCAGTGTCTTCTACCAGGACGGTGATCCTGCCGTTAGCCATCCCGCGACAGCTCCACTCCCACCGGACCCTCCCCCAAGGCTTCGCTCATGCTAGTCCAGACTTGACAAATGTCCCCGGCGGAACCGCCGGTTTGATACTCGACCACCGACCTCCGACTTACTTGCGCCCGCGTTACGGCGGGATCGTAGCGTATACGACCGACGAACTGAATCCCTCGCATGGCCGCCAGCGATTCGATCTCACCTGCAATTCCCGGGTTCAGATCCCACTTGTTGATGCAGACCATAGCCGGTATGTCAAAGTGCCGGATCAAGTCAGCAAGCCGCTCCATGTCATGTTTGGCACTCAAGGTCGGCTCAGCCACGATGAGCGCCTGGGTAGTCTCCGCGATGGAAGCGATAACCGGGCAGCCGATGCCTGGGGGACCGTCGATTATTACCAGGTCGCGCTTTTGTTGCTCGGCCACTCGGCGGGCCTCGGCCCGAATGATACTGACGAGCTTGCCGGAATTCTCCTCGGCAATGCCGAGCCTCGCATGCACCATCGGCCCACAGCGCGTTTCCGAGACGAAGTGCTCGCCATTGATCACCGGGGCAAACTCAACAGCCGCCTCAGGACAAAACCACGCGCACACGCCACACCCCTCACAGGCGACAGGATCAACACGGAAGGTTCGATCTACGCGGCCGTTGCCGGGACCGTCGAAGGAGACGGCGTCAAAGCGGCACACCTCTTCGCATTTACCGCAGGCGGTGCAATACCCGGGGTTGATCCCGGCTCGCTTCCCTCCAGAGAACTTCTCACGTCGAACGATCGAAGGTTCCAGAACGAGATGCAGGTCGGCGGCGTCTACGTCGCAGTCAGCCAGCACTGCAGTTTCGGCCAGGACTGCGAAACAGGCCACGATCGAGGTCTTTCCGGTTCCACCCTTCCCGCTGATCACGACCAATTCCTTCATGGTTATACCTGCTGAGAACCTGTGAGGGGCTGCATAATCGCCGGCCGCCCCACCCTTTCCCAAATGCTCGTCTCCACCTTATCCGGACGTCCCCCCGCTCGGAATCCGGTCCAAGAGACGGGCGTATAGCCGGCGGTAGTCGGCGATGGTCTCTGACGCCAGTTCCCCCCGTGAATACGCCTCGGCTACCCGCCGGTCGTCGGCGAGCTCGGCCGTCACGGTGATACGCTCATGCCGGCAGTACCGCAAGACTTCTCCATTGCCGATACCAGTCCGATTGATCACCACGCCGAAGAGTATCTCGAGCTTCCGAACCGTCTCGACCATCAGCTTCAGGTCGTGCAGCCCGAATGGGGTGGGCTCCGTCACCAGCAGCACGTAATCGACTCCCCGCATAGATTCAATGACCGGGCAGGACATGCCGGGCGGACAATCCACCACGGTCAGGTCCACGGCCGGGGCCGAGCTCTTCACGGCCCGGACCACCGGACGACTCATCGCCTCACCAACGTTCAGCAGCCCCTCAACGAACTCTACCTTGCCGGCCGACCCTGCCCGGAGCCAACCGACCTCCCGTTCTCCCTCGCGGATCGCACCGGTCGGACAAACCAGCCGGCAGCCTCCACAACCATGACACAGTTCGGGAAACAAGAGCACAGTCCTACCCATTGGCACGATGGCACTGTATTGGCAGATTCTTCCACACAGACCGCAACCGTTGCACTTTGCTGCGTCCACCTTTGGTACGGTCGTGGTTACCGGGTGCCCCTCCCCTAACTGCGGCTTCAGGAAAATCGCTCCGTTGGGCTCCTCCACATCGCAGTCGAGATAGGCTACGCTGTGGTCCCTCCATGCGGCCACAAAAGCCAAGTTAGTTGCCACCGTAGTCTTTCCCGTACCCCCCTTGCCACTGGCAACGGCGATTCTCATTAACTTGTGCCTCTCGAAAAAACCGGGCCCGGGAATGGATTCCGGAAACCTGCAAAAAACCCCGCATCACAACCCCGACTGTACGCCCCGATGCAGGTCATATCATCTTTCATCATCTCGTCTACCCTCATCCACCCACAGTAACGGAAACACGATGTCGCTGGTGCAACAGGGAATCCAGACGGCCAGGAACAGGAAAACGGCGACGACGCCGACTGCCGACCATGTCAACTGTCCCTCAACGGCCATCGTCATATGAAACAACGATGCCCACGTGCTCAACAAAACATGGCCCGCGTGGGGAAATCGCGTCCGCGGCCACACCCATCCGAGGGCGATCCCTAGGAAGGCCAAGGAGTTCACGATCCACCATTTCTCAATGAAACCGAGGTGAAGGCCTCGGTTAGGCAGTCCCAGCAGCCATTCGCCGACGAAAGGTATGAGCGAGTCGCTCAGGGTGGCGATACCCACCGAACCGGAGTAGCCGATCAAGAGGGCACGGACGGGCCTTCTCGACGTGTGCAGCCGATACATGGCGGTAGTTACTTGCGCACTCAAAAGCACATGAAGCGGGTGCAAAGACCAAAACATCGCCTCCGAAACCGTCCGCGACGCATGCGTTAAAAAGAGGATGAGGATGATGGCGATCCCGGAGACCGTCCCCATCGCAGTAAAAGGCACGTGTACCCTAAGCTCCCTGGCTATCGTCTTGACGCTCATCTGCTAAGTAAAGAAAACTCCCGACGTAAGCGATGCATCTCTCGTGGATAGACCGTCGCTTCCGATGCTGGACCGCCTGAGCTCGAGGTACCCACCCCTGTTCAGGGCATTCATCCCCTCCCCGGTCACAACCGTCCCCGGAGCGAGCACGCCCTCGGCAACGTTTACCACCGGCAGCCGCGATCAGTCCTTCTGCTGCTTGGCCTCCAGTTCTTCAATCCTCCGGCGGGTCGACGCAAGCGCTTCCTCGAAGTACTCCGCCTGAGCCTCAAGCGCGGCGAGCTGCTGCTCCGTGCTCGCATTCGAGCCGGCCGCCGGCATTCCGGCGCTCGCAGGCGGCACGATCCCGAATGGGGGCCAACCCATGGCGGCTCGCTGCCACCCGGTCAGTCCGGTGGCATACAGCCGGTTTCTCCAGCCGCGACCACCGCCACGTCCTCGCCCTCGACCCCAGAAGCCTCGTCCACCCACCTGGTTCATGTACCCGGGAACGGGGGCGCAGTAGCCGGCGGCTCGTCCCGTCATTGAACCCGTCCCAAAGGGACCTGTCCTATCTCCACCAGGCATAGCTGTTCTCCTTTCTTGGCTGCGAGGTTGCATCAACCTCTGGTCATCGGAAATCCACACTTCGGACAAACCTGCTGCCGACAGGGCCGGCCAGGCTCATGGGCCACCCGGTGGCCACACTGCGGACACACGCATTCTCCGCCGGGGCCGCCGGCCACGGGGCCTCTGTTTCTACCGCGCCCACGCCCGCCGCCGCTCGCCGGGTCATTTCTCTTGTCTCTGGTCATGACCGGGACCCTTTCGGTATTTCAGGTGATTTCACAAGGCTGCCCGCCTCGCCAGTGTTACCGCCTCGACCACGCCTCCGAAATCTCCGGCCGCGGCCGCGGCAACCCGGCATCAAGTACCGATTCTGGTCCAGCCGACCGTCGAGAAAAGCCGCCAGAATCTGCTCAACATCACCACAAATCTGCGAGATCACTTCGACCCCTGCGGCGCCAAGGATCCTCTCCAACGTCCAGGAAATGGCACCGCAGATCAAGACCGTCGCACCATGGTCGACAAGCAGGTTCGCCCGCGCTCCCGGCTCCGTACTATCAACAACTACTTCCTGTCGGGCCTGCTCCTTAGCCCCGGCTATGTCTATCAACAACACCCTACCGGCCACATCAAAGACCGGGCTGACGCGACCCTGCCAGTGAGGAATGGCGACTCTCATCACTCAGAACCTGGAGCAAAAACCGCTCCAGCTCCGAGCAAGACGTCGCAAGTCTTGCGTAAAGCAGGACGTGGGCATCGGGGAAACCAAAGCGGAAGCGGGCAAAATTTTGCATTTTGCCTTGACGTTAAGGAGCTGATCCTTGCAAAATACACGAGTATCCCGTTCAATGGTACGACCGGCATGCAACAGAACCTATTTCGCGATGCTTGCGAGAACGTGATCCTTGACTCGATCAGCGAAGGAGTATTCAGCGTCAACCTGGCTTGGCACATCACTGCGTTCAATCGGGCGGCGGAACGAATCACCGGAATACCGGCCGATCAGGCCATAGGAAGCTTCTGTTGCGACGTGTTTCGAGCGAGTATCTGTGAGACGAACTGTGCTCTCCGACGGACGATGACCACCGGAGAGCCCGTTCTCAACGCCACGGCCCGCATCGTAAATCAACGCGGTCACCAGGTTCCCATCCGCATCTCCACGGCGCTGCTCAGAGACAGTGACGGCAACGTGATCGGCGGCGTGGAAACCTTCCAGGATCTTTCCCAGATCGAGCAACTCCAGAAGGGACTCGAGGCTCGGTATACCTTTGAGGATATCGTCGGGAAGAGCCCTGTCATGATGCAGTTGTTCGAATTGCTGCCCCAGGTGGCGGCCAGCAGCAGTACTGTGCTTATCGAGGGCGCCAGCGGTACCGGCAAGGAGCTGGTCGCCCGCGCGATTCACAATCTTTCTCCACGCAAGAAGAAGCCTTTCGTCGCATTCAGCTGCGCCGCCCTCCCCGACACGCTACTGGAAAGCGAGTTGTTCGGCCATAAGGCCGGAGCGTTCACCGACGCCAGACGCGATAAGCCGGGTCGCTTCCAGCTGGCCGATGGAGGCACGATTTTTCTGGATGAAATTGGTGACGTCTCTCCGGCCATGCAGATCCGTCTGCTTCGGGTGCTCCAGGAAAGAGTCATTGAACCCTTGGGGGGCGTCCGACCGGTTCCCGTGGACGTGCGCGTAATTGCTGCCACCAACAAGGACTTGGCCAAGCTGGTGCGAGCCGGAACATTTCGACACGACCTCTACTATCGCATTCGCGTGATTCCACTGAAGCTGCCGAAACTGAAGCAGAGGCGGGAGGATATCCCGTTGCTGGTAGATCACCTGATCGCCAAGTTCAACCGCCTTCAGGACAGAGATGTCGCCGGCGTTTCCGACCAAGTACTGGCGCGGCTGATGGAGTATGACTACCCTGGTAATGTCCGCGAGCTGGAAAACATTATCGAACAGGCGTTCGTGCTCTGCCGTGGAGGGGTGATCGAACTGAACCACTTGCCGCCCGAACTGCGATGGGAGAGCCAGCCCAGAGCTGCGGAAAGCCGGCCCATGACCTTGGAAACCCTCGAAAAGCTTTTCATCGCCGAAACGTTGAAGCGCCGCAAAGGAAATCGGAAGCTAGCCGCCCGGGACCTTGGCATCGACGGCAGTACGCTGTATCGGAAAATCCGGCGCTTTGGAATCCAGGTGCCTGACACCGACGGGCGCGGCTGCCGGCGCTAGTATTGCAGAATGCCCGATTGCTTCTTTCGGGTATGGCATGAAAGCAGGTGACCGCCCAGTTTGGATTTACCGAAAGCCGTGATTCTACGGCTACTTCGTGAACGTCCCGAAATTGCCTCCTACGTACGTGGCACAGGCCTTGCTTCTGCTTCATGGAGCGAAAGGAGCGTTCATGAAGATCGTCGTGACTGCACAGGGAGAAACGCTGGAATCACCCGTGGATCCGCGATTCGGTCGAGCCCGGTTCTTTATCCTGACCGATCCTGACACGAAAGGATTCTCAGTGGTTGACAACACCCAAAACCTTGGCGCCCCCCAGGGTGCGGGCATTCAGGCAGCTAAGCGTGTGGCGGATCTAGGCGCTGACGTCATCATCACCGGCCAGGTGGGACCGAAGGCCTTTGCCGCTCTCCAGGCCGGTGGAGTGAAGGTCTACATGGGGGCTACAGGCACCGTGACTGACGCCATTGAGCAGTTCAAGTTGGGCAAGCTCAAGCCGTCCGCCCATGCCGACGGGGAAGGACGGTGGCAATAGCAGCATGCGGGTGGAGCTTGACTGCATTCCTTGCTTTCTTCGCCAGGCACTGGAAGCCTCACGGTTTGTGACGAATGACGCAATCGTCCACGAGCGGCTTCTTCGCGATGTCCTTCGCCTGCTGGTGGAGACGGACCTGGCGCTGAAACCTCCGATCATCTCCCGGAAGATCCACCGGATGCTCAGGGACATGACCGGTGTTCACGACCCGTATCGGGCCGTAAAAGATCGCTTCAACCGAATGGCTCTGGACATGCTGCCGGAGCTCGTTCGGCAGGTGAACGAGGCGACGGATCCATTTACGACGGCACTTCGGCTGGCCATCGTAGGCAACGTGATCGACTTCGGGGTTAACGGAGGCATAACTGAAGAAGAAGTACGCCACACGGTGTTCCGCGCCTTCCAGGAACCGTTCCATGGCGACGTGGAGACTTTTCGCCGAGAGGTGGACGAAGCACGGAGCATCTTGTATCTGGCTGACAATGCCGGCGAGATCGTCTTCGACCGGTTGTTGATCGACCGCCTGCCCACCGAGAGGGTGACGGTGGTGGTGCGCGGTGGACCGATCCTGAATGATGCGAACATGGAGGATGCTGAAACCGCGGGTCTGTGCGATGTCGTGGAGGTGCTCAGCAACGGTTCCGATATCCCCGGTACGGTACTCAGCGACTGCAGCCCGGAGTTTCGGCGGCGATTTGCCGGAGCGGATCTGATCATATCGAAGGGTCAAGGTAACTTCGAGACACTGACCGGGGAGGCGGCCGAAATTTGGTTTCTCCTCAAGATCAAGTGTGAGACAATAGCACGTCACCTCGGCCTTCCGGTGGGCACACAAGTTCTGACCTGAAAAGGGCGACGGCACAGCCAGCCCTTCGTTTTTCAACTGTAAGGAGACCGACAAGATGACAATTGCAATTCCGGTGGCTGACGGCAAGCTCTGCTCCCATTTCGGGCATTGCGAACAGTTCGCCCTCGTAAGCATCGATGAGACCAACCAAACCATCACCGCCATCCGGTACCTCACGCCCCCTCCACACGAGCCGGGGGTCTTGCCCCGTTGGCTGTACGAGCACGGTGCACAGATTGTCATCGCCGGCGGCATGGGTCCCCGTGCCCAGAGCCTGTTCGAACAACAAGGTGTGAAGGTCATCGTTGGCGCAGCGGCCCGGAAGATCGAGGATGTCGTTTCCGCCTATCTCGCCGGCACCCTGACAGTGGGCCCGAATGTCTGCGATCACTGACGGCTGTTGCCTCTTGGTGGATGCACCTGGCCTGCTTTTCGTTTTGGACGGATGCTCAAAGGCATACGTTTCACCCCAACTGAAACTGGGATGGATCGCCGTGCGCGGTGCCGGGACCCTGCGCCGCCGGGCGCTGAGGCAGCTGGAAGTCAGCGCCGACTCGTACCTAACGCTGAGTACACCCGCCCAATGGGCGTTTCCAACAGTGGAGAGACTCAGGAACTCATACGACTGCTGAACACGATCAAGCGGCTGGGCCTACCTCTCATCGCCATGGTGGGTAACCTACAGTCCACCCTGGCCGCACATGCCGACGTGGTTCTGGAC
>JAPXNP010000025.1:0-13983 GCA_033811955.1 Acidobacteriota bacterium | reverse complement strand
CCATAAGAGAACACCGGGCCGGCCCGTCGCCAAAAGCACGGGGTACACCATGAGTCCCAACAAAAAGGGCGGGCCGCCCAAGGCTAACAGCCGAGCGCTGGTGGCGGCTTCGAGCCATTGTTCGCCGAACAGGACCTGGAGTGCCTCGGGGGCCAAGGCGAATAGCCCCAAGAACGCCGGCACGGCCACAGTCGCCGCGGCTCGAAGGATCTTTTGGGCATAGTCCATCATGGTCTCAATGGAGTGCTGGACGCGCGAAAAAGCCGGAGTGAGAACCTGGCCCAGAGGCGCCTCGAAGAGTTCCTGCACGACCAAAACCAGGCGTTTGGCAATCGTGTACAAACCGAGCTCCGTCACGCCGAGGTAGCCGGCCACCAGAGCTTCATCGAGCCGCTGAGCGATGAAGAGTAGTTGCTGGTCGGCAAAAACAAATAAGCTGAAACCGTATAAGTCCCGCACATGTCTTAGCTGGAAGCGAAATCGCGGCCGCCAGTCGGAAAACCACCACAACAGAAGCCGGGCCGATACGCCCGCCGTCAACTGCTGAGCCACCAAGCTCCAAACCCCCCAACCCATGACCGCCAGGACGATGCCTACGGCTCCTCCCAGAACGGACGACGACAGGTTGACAGCCGCCACCGATCCGAAACGCATCTCGCGGGAAAGCAGAGCCATGTGCACCTGGCCCAACGCCAGCAGAACCAGGCTGAGGGATAACCAGCGTAAGACTGCGGTAGCTTCCGGGGCCTCCAGCCAGCGGGCGACAAAAGGCGAGAACATCCAAAGGAGAGCCGTCAGTAAAATGGAAAACGCCAAGTTGATGCAGAACATGGCGTCGAGATGGCCCGGCTCCAACTTCTCCCGTTGGATGACCGCCAGGCCCAGTCCTTGTGCCACGTAGGTAGACAGGTAGTCGACGCACACCGCCGCCACGGCTACCAGGCCGAAATCACGGGGATCCAGCAGTCGAGCCAGCACGGCCAGGACGGCCAATCGAAGGACGCGGGAACCCCAACGATCCAGGCTGGTCCAGAACGCGCCGGTCACGATCGCCTGCTGCAGGCCGCCGGCGACATCCGGAGCAGTGTTTTCTTGCGCTTCCATCAGCAGGTTGAGCGAGTGAAGTTAGCCGGGAAATAGCGGCGATGTTCCCCTGGACAGCCGGGACGGCCGTCCTCCAGGACGCCGGCTTCTCCTCGACAGCCGGGACCGTTGTCCCCCGGCATGGAGGACGGCGGTCCCAGGCGGGAAACTACTGCCCGGCTCGGAGACGGAAGTTCTTTGGTGGATCGGGGGCGGTTACCTGTTTTGCTCCCGCTCTCTCGTAGGCGCCGCGGTCCCAGGCGGTACCTTGAGGGCGTGTGGTGCCGTCAATAGCCACCGAGAAGCCCGAAATTCTCGTGCCTGTGTCGACGCCCGGACTGTCGGCCTGTAAGCGAAAATCGTAAGTCGCCGGGTTTTGAAATTTCGGGTCGCCGCCGTTGATTCCATGAGGCTCTTTCCCCTCAAACCCTGATTTCGCCCCATACCCCGCGGAGGCACTTTTGGTGACGTAATTGTAGTCGGCCACCAGCCCATAAAAGGTGCTCTCCGGTCGGTCGGCGAAGTGGTACCAACCAACCCCGTCGCCATCACCGTCCCCGAGGCTTCCACAACCGGAAAAGATATTATTTAGGATTGTAGTATCGTGAGCGAAGGAATACTCCGAATCGCCGTCGTACCGAAGTAGTATGGGTCCCGCCGTGTTCTTTCCCGAGTTCACGAAAGTATTATTGTAGAAGCGGAAGTAGGGCGTCGAGATTTGACACACTCCTGCAACGTTAACGATCAGGTTATTTCTCCACTCCCAGGCTCCGATCTCCGACGTTCCTCCCCGGTTCTGGATCATGCACAGTGATCCCGTCGAGTCCAAGAATCGGTTCCCTTCAATGAGCATGTTTAAAGATGGCTCCAAATTATTGTCGTATACCTGGAAAATGTCCGCGTGCCATCCCGTCTCGGTAACTCCCCGAACTACGTTACCTCGAAAAATATGGTTGCGACCGAATAAGCGGACGGCGTCTCCCTCCAGGTTTTCCCATACATTGTTTTCTATGAGAACGTGACTCGTCTTTGCTCCCGTATTCAGGACGACGACCTTTCCGAAGTTTTGGAACCGGTTGCCTCTAACAACTACGTTTGCCGAAGGAGGGTCGGCCGAGGGGTGCCACGAGATCCCCAAACCACCGGAAGGACCTTCAAAGACACAGTTTTGAATGATGTTGTAGTCACCACGCGACGTGAGCCCGGCGTTGGTAAACCGCAACCCGTCGACGATGATGTAATGGCGGGGTGTCGAATAGGTGCCTATATTCCAGTTCGCCGTAGCGGTCACACTGCCTTGAGCGCGGAACACGATGGGTGCTCCCGCCTCGCCGCTTCGCTTGTCGATGCTCACCGGCTCGGCGTAAGTGCCGGGCAACAAGATGACCGTGTCGCCCGGGCCGGCCGCCGCTATCGCCTTGGCGACCGAATTCCAGGGCGCCGCCGCGCTCCCGTCACCGGCCTCGGTCCCGCCGGAAGAGACATAGTAAACTGCAGCCTCGAGGGGTAACGAACCAGCAAGCAGCAACCAAAATGCCGCTGCAGCACCGCACATAAGCGCCCGGATGCCGACTTTGGATCGGTATCCCTTTTGGGCGACAATCACCCGGGCTGACGTTTCTGTGATCATTGCGTGTGTTACTCCTTTTGCGCTAAGCCTCCATTAGCCGGCCGAACTCCATTTTGCGAAAGGCGACGATCTCTTTTGGTGAGGAGGCTCACGGTAACACACCAAAGGCTGCACGATTCTGGTCAGGTGTTAGCCCTTTGCCGTGCGTAAGGAAGCGGTCCACGATCTCATCACAACGTCGAAGCTAGGATGTTCTCCTCTGCGTCCGGAGTGGATGCGTTGCTGTAAGTCGCCGCTCCAGCCCTGGTGGCAGCCAAGGTCAAGCAAAGGAAAAGGAATGATTGGTCAAAGTAGGAAACCGCCAAACAGGTCACTGCGTTCGCGAACAATGAGGCACCCACCGCCCAAATCAAGAACCGGGTACCGGGCTCTGCGGCCCGCTCTCTTATCGCGAGGCCTATGTTCTTGAAGCCTTCCCAGAGTATGAGGACGAAGAGCAACAGTAAAGGCAGACCCCCGATGACGCCGAAGTGGAGATAGTGATTGGTGATATCAGTGTGATCCGGACTCCAGGATACTCCGGTGGGCATCCAGTGCCGGGTGTAATCGGTCCCGGCCCACCACCATTCCCCGATATGCTCGATCGCCGACTCGATCAGCTGGGCGCGATGCCAACCCGTGCTACCCCCCGCAAAGTCGACGCGGGCGATTAGGTAGTAAGCCGGGGCTTTCATCACCACATCGAGCGCCACATAACCTAAGAGCGCCGCCCAACGGACAAAGCGCATGTGATCACGGAAGCGCCAAAACGCGAGGCCGACAAGGGCCGCCAGGAGACTCCCTACCGGCCCACTCGATCGACACGTCACCACCATTACCAGGCAGGCCGTCCCGCCCCAAAAGGCGGCTCCCCGGCGGAAACGCCACAACCCGACCATCCAGGGGAACATCACCGCCCCTACCGTTCCCGCCAGAATCGCATGGCGAAACGGTCCTTGCGCTCTTAGGTTCCCTTCCCGGATAGTGGGTGTGGGAGGCACTCCGCCAAAGTACGAAAAGAGATTGTGAGCTGTTACCTTCTCGTAGATCATTTCGCTGGCGACCGGCAGCAGCAGGACGGCCGTCAGCGTCGCCACGCGGACTAAGTCGTCGAGGGAGCGGAGGAAGCTCCGAAAAATGAAATAAAGCCCCAGGTAGTCGTACACCAAGCCCATGCGGTAGACGAGCTCCCCGCCGGGGTCCTTATGCCAGATCGCACTGAGGAGCGCCCACACGGCCCATAGGAGAAAGACTCCGTCGAGTCGATTGGATTGAACCCCCTTCCATTCGCGACGGAGAAGAAGTCTCACAAAGCCGACCAGGATCAAAAGCCGAAGAAAGGGGAAGGAAAACGGCCCGATCTCGATTCCCTGGGCCTGGGTTATATAGCAGGTTCCCACCAGCAAGGGCAGCGGCGCCCAACGCCGGGGTAAAACCAGCAATAACAGACCTGTCAGGCATAGAAGCGTGATTGCGTAAGGGTTCATCTATTACCGCGAAACGAGCACCTGTCTTGGGTAATCGCTGCAGATCCAAGTCAGGCGCTCTCCCTGGAGCCGGAAAAGTCCGCGACGCGGCTGTGAGCTGTTCGCATGGGAGGAGCTTGATGCCGTCCCTTGCTTGGACTAAGAAGTGAGCAGTCTAGACACCCGCCTTCGCTGTTCCCGATGAAAGCTCTCCAGCACCTCTCCGGTTAGCTGAGTTCCACCGGTCAGTCGCTGGTACAGGTAGCCGGCGCCCCTCAACAACACCCCTAAAACTGCGGGTCGGGCTCTCCACCTCCGAACACTGCGCAGGAGGTGAAACCACCAGAAGCACCCTACAAAAGCATCCATGCGACCGACCCGGAACGCTTGTCGAGAGGCCGACATCCAGTCCGACGCCACACTCGGCTTGTGATGCAGAATCGCCAGGTCCCGAAACGACCGGACCTCGAGTCCACGGGCGCGGATTCGAAGCTCGGCGATCCAATCCTCCCCTCCGTAAGGGCTGTCCATAAAGCTACCGAGATCCATCAGCCGGAAGAGTTGGAAGAACTGCGTGCATCCGGCAACTGAATGCTCCCGGTTATCAGCCCGCGCGTCAAACCGTCCGCACTGTAACTCGTGGACCCAACCGCCGACGATCCCTAACCTTGAATCCCCCTCCATTCTCTTGATCAGCTCGGCATAATAATCCGGCCCGAAGCTGACGTCCCCGTCGCACACGCCGACAAAGTCGAGGTGTTGACCTCGACTTTTCAGTAAATCGACCAGATACTCCAAGGCTTGATTGAGTGCTCGAGCCTTCGAAGAAAAGGAACGCCGGGTCTCCGATCGGTGCAGAAGTCGAATATACCGATGCTTTTCGGCGTAGGCGGCCAAGATCTGAGGGGTTGCGTCGGTAGAGCCGTCGTCGACAACGATCCAATAGGTTGGAGCCAGGGTCTGTTTGGCTACGCTTTCAAGTGTCAGAGGCAGATACTCGGCCTCGTTCTTCACCGCGGTGAGAAGGGCGTATGAGGCAGTCACGGGGACTTTTCGTAACTCATTCATCGCCTTAAATAAGAAGAAAATGGTCTCGAAGAGCCAATCGGAACCGGCGGGGAGCCGGTGTTCGGCGGCCCGACTACGCAAGAGTCTGCGTCAGCACGCTCCAGGTCAAGCGGAGGTGCCGTGCCATTTCTTTCCGTCGTCGGTGCGGGAAAGCGCTTGCCAAACCGAAAACGGCCAGTCGGCTGAACGCACCCACCGCTACCGCACACTCATACCGAAAAACGCGAAAGCGTCCCCAGTGCAAATTTAGAAGCCGTCGAACGGCGCGGTGTTGCTGCACCCGCGCGAAACTGAAATCTGTTTGCCGGGAGGAAGACGCCCCTACATGAAGGACTTCATGGGAAGGTTGGTAGACCACTCGCCAGTCGTCGCGTTTCACTCTAAGGCAAAGATCCAGATCCTCGCCGTACATGAAGTAGGCCTCATCAAATCCGCCGACATTGTCGACGGCGGCGAGGCGGCAAAACAAGAAAGCGCCCGAGAGGCAGTCAACCTCCCGCTCCGTGGCATGATCCCAGTGCTCCAAAGAACGAGACGAAAGGAATTTCAGTGCCGGTCTTCCGACCGCCAGGCGATGAAGGAACAGACCTTCGCACAGAGCGTTCCAGGGCGTCGGATAGGTGGCTGCACAGGTCAGCTGTGTCTTCCCGTCCGGCCCCACGAGACGACAGCCCAAGACGCCGATGTCTTGCTCACGGTCCATCCGCTCGGTGAAGTCGAGCAATACGTTGGAACGCAACTCGGTGTCGGGATTCAAGAACAGAACATAACGCCCGCGGGCGCACCTGAGCGCCAGATTGTTCGCCCGGGCGAAACCAAGATTCGTGCCGGGTTCCATCAGGTGAACGTTCGGATATCGCTCCCGCAGCATGGCCGGCGTACCGTCCACGGACCCGTTGTCGACCACCCAAATCTCGTAGCTGATCCCCGTCGTGAAGCGGTCGATCGACGCCAAACACGCGGCCAAGAGATCCTTGGTGTTCCAGCTCACGATGATGATGGAGACGTCGGGCTTCTCTGTGGTCGCAAAGGGGCGGGCGTTCATGGTGTTATCCAAGCTGAAGCGGCTACCGGTTACGGGTTTCAAGTTTCAGGTTTCAGGCGGGTGCTGGTGGGTTCGAGTCGATGGTTGCCGACGCGCTACGAATCAGATCTCTCCTCGGTGGCGTCTTGAGCCAAGCAGGCATTTTGTCAGGTGCTGGGGGGCGGACAGCCAGTCGTACATCCCCGATAGTTTTGCCGCCAGGAGCCGGCGGTCGTCCGCGCCGTTGCAGGGCAGCCGGCGAACGCCCCACGGTGAATCGCCCGTCCGGTGACGACCGATCCGGGTGGTCAGCACATAACCGTACCCGCATTCTTGAGCGAGACGGCCAAAACTTCGGCAAAAAGTCACATCATGCTCGGGGAAAGCATATGGGTAAGAAAAGCCTTCCACCGAGGTCGTTACATGATCCTCCAAGGACCTTTTCGAATGCAGCAGTTCCCCGGTTAGCCGGTCCGACGGCAGTGCCGCCAGTCGGGCGTGCGTTACCGTGTGGGAGCCGAAAGCGACGCCCTCCGCCGCCAGTCGACGTACCTCGTCCCAGTCGAGGCAGGGCTTGCCTCGGAAACCGTCGCCTGCGTCGATCAAGCCGGTGGGCAAAAATACCGTCACCGGATACGAAAACTCCTGCAGGACCGGCCAAGCGTTGGTCAGGAAATCTCGGTAACCGTCGTCGAAGGTGATCGCCGCGACGCGCCGGCCGTCGCCCGCACGCCGGACCGCCTCGCCCAACGGAACCACTTGCCAGCCGTCCTCCCGCAACCACTTCATCTGCTCCCGGAACCGCGCGGGCGAAGTGTTCAGCCGATAGTACGGCGCCACACCAGGCTCCGGATCGTCGCAAATGCTGTGGTACATCAAAATCGGCACCCCCGGCTTCGGACGGTACAAGCCCAAACGAACCAGGGGACGCACTACACCAAGCGTGATCCAGCGGTCGCAGAAGAGGCGGGAAAACATCGGGCTGCAGGATGCGGGCCGGCGGTTACCGGTTACAAGTTTCAAGTTTCAGGAAGGTGTCGCGGGGCACGAGGTTCGCAGTAGCCGGAACGGTCACGGGCAAGGATGCCCGTGATACGGTGGCCGCATACGGCTCCGCCCTCTCGGTTACAGAGCGGGCGGGACCGGCCTCCTCTTCCCGCACCATTTGAGCCTCTGAGTTCCGGCTCGCAAATCTTGTGCCAGAAAGGTCGGCCGCGGTCAGGTCGATTCTTCGCAAGGTTTGCGCGAAGACCGCCGGCGCATGCGTGAAGGTCGCTTCATACCGTTGGGCAGGTGTTTCATACCCGCTAAAGACGCGGCGGACCGGTTGATCCAGCCTTCGCGAAAACACGGGAAGGACGCCACCAGGTGCGCAGAAGCGCCCGGCGAAGCGTGCCCAGAAAAACCCGGACCCGGCGGCGCCAAGGCAGTTGCCGCCACGAACGACGTAAGCCGAATCCTTCATAGCGGGGCGTCGGGATGCCCAAACACCGCAGCGCCGCCAAGCGGCCCCACAGGTCCCGACGACGGTCGAGGAGGCTCAGCTGCGCGGCTGAAACCGACGGTCGGTCCGACGGCTCCAAGGTCAGGCGGCCCGCCCGCCAAGCCGCGCGCACGAAATCCTCTCCGGCCTCGGAACGAGCCAAAACCAAAGATCTGCCGCCGTCGGGAGCGCCGGAGTCGAAGCGGTGCCAGGCGTCTGCGCAGACCAGATCAGCGGCCTGCCCCGTGCCGTCGGGACAGAGACGACAACGCAACGGACGGAAAGACGTCAAAAAACTCCAGGATTCCTCGTACGAGAGCCGAGTCCATCGGTTTTCTCCGCTCTTCGACCGAAAACGGAACTCCCCCGGCCAACCCCGGCCGCGGTAATGCAACTCCTCCACCTCGTCCGGATCTCCCCCCAGTCGCTCCACCAGGCGCCGCGTACCTTCGGGTGTCGGGGTGCCGGCGCAAAAGAACGCGGCCACCAGACCCACCCGTTCGTTCACCCAGGGCAACGCGCGGCGCATCTCCATGACCGCCGCCGCATCACAGGGCTTCCCGATAAACAGATAGGTGCCGTCCGCTTGCCGCAGCCGCCGCAGCCCCTCCACCGGCGACGAGGCGTTGTAACGGGAACCGCAACACGACAGGATCTCCGCGCGACTGCGGCTGATCACCGTGCGATTCCGTAGCGGGTCATCCGGATCCATAGAGGTCTGCACGACGCCCGCGAAGCCCGCCGCCTCGACGGCGAATAACGCCAACGCGGTCAAAACTCCGCCCGACGAGCCCCGACGACGTACGTCGGTGTCAGTCGCCCAGCCTTCCCAAATGGCCCGAGCCGGACCGAAGTCGGCTACATCCGGCGCAACTTCGTCCTCGCCGGGTGCGGCCACGCCGTATCCGGGGCAAAATGGAAGACAAACGCTGCAAGATCCGCAATCTCTTGAAAGGCGGGGGCGGAATCCCTGTTCAGGCACGTGCTCCATGGTGATCCCGTCGTAGTCGCAAGCGGCCGCACAGGCTCCGCATCCGATGCAGAGACGCCAAGCGACAACGTCTTGAAGCGTGCGCAGGTTACGCATGACGGCGGAACGCGAAGGGCGCGGATCACGGGAATCACGCGGATCGAGTGAGGCGGGCGACGAGCTCGAGGTACTCGTGGAGATGATTCTCCCAGCTCTGCTCCCGGGCGAAAGCCTGGGCGCGCCGGGCTCTTTCGCCGGCCGCTTCCCGGTCGCGGTACGCCGCCACGAACTCCGCCGCCAGGGCGTCGACGTCTCCCGAGGGGAAAAATCGCACCAGGTCTTCGCCGAAATACCATGTGTCGACGGTCGTGCGGGACATCACCACCGGCACGCCGCAGGCCATGAATTCCAGGCTTTTGGTGCTGAAGGCCTCATCTCCGAAGCCTTCGGCCCGCTTGGGTATTACTCCCAGGTCCGCCTGCCGCATCAACTCCGCCACCCGCGCGAGGGGAACCTCCGGGCGGATATCAACCGAGCTGTTTAGATTCAGCTCCGAGGCGAGCTTACGCAATGTTTCCTTCGCCGGACCCTCACCGCAAATCAGAAACCGGGCACCCGGCATCTGGGGGCGCGCTCGGGCAAAGGCCCGCACAGCGACATCGAGTCCCTGATGTCGGCTTAAGCTCCCCGGATAGAAAATCAGGAAACCGTCCGATGGTTTCTTCTCGCGCCGGGCCGGTTTGAACAGCCGGGTGTCGGGATAGTTCAGTAGCACCGTGCAGCGGTCCGGCGGCACCGAGCGGACGGTGAGCTTCTCAAGCCAAAGATCGTTGGCTGCGATGACGTGGTCGGCGAAGCTCGCCGAAAGCCGCTCGACCGCGCCGAGCAGCCGAATCTCCCAGTGGTCGGGCGATTTGCCGAACTTGTCCCGGTACAGCTCGGGGACCAAGTCGTGGATATCGAGGATCACGCGGGCTCCGCCCCGCTTGGCAAACCAAGCGGAAAAGACCAGGAAGTCGGGCGGGTTGTGTACGTGAATTAAATCGTAGGGTCGTTCCCTGTGCCGAGACGCCATCACCGCCGCCGATCTCAGGGAAAACGCCAGCATCTTAAAGAGATAGGCCGCGGCGCGGCGCTCATTGATTTGCCGCGGTTGGAGACGGGTCACCCTGACCCCGTTTAACGTCTCCTCCACGGGTTCGTCCCTGCGGCGGCGCAGCGAGAGGACGTCGACCTCATGGCCGTCGGCGACGAGGGCCTCAGCGTATCGAAGGACCCGAGTGTCGGCTTCGTAAAACGTGTACGCGAGATGAAGAACACGCATATAGACCACCGATCGGTCTCAAAAATGCAGCGCGCGATCGAGGAAGTCGCGGAGGTCAACGGCGCACACGTCGGCGGAGAGTACGAAGCAGGAGCGCGCGCCGTGAGGCCAAACGAGCGAGGCGTCAGGTTTCAAGTTACCGGTTTCAGGAAGCGGTGCCGTGGGGCATGTGCCGTCTATCACGGACATCCCAGTATCACGGGCGTCCTTGCCCGTGTCGTATACCACGGGCGAGATGCCCGCCGTACGGCGGGTGGGGGCGGAGGGTTGGGAGGCGGGGGCGTGGGCACGCCACCAACGGGCGAGTTCGCCCAGAGTGGGTTTCCAAACCGCATCGCCGAGGGAGGCGACTTGCTCCAACAGGCGGTCCAACGCGCAACGCACCAGCGGAAAGCGCTCCGGATGGAAATACTGGTGATGAAAGCCTCCCCGCGCGTGATGCCTGTGGAAGATCTCGAGCCACACTTCGGCCAGGCGGTCCTCGTCTCGGATCTTCCAGCGCTCAAACAACAGCTCGTCGTCGGGAGCGGTGATCGGCAGATGCACCAATGTGCCGTCCCAAACCGGGTAGACCCCGTCGTCCGACTCGTTTATAAAGCGGTACAGGGAGCGCAGGCGCTCGACGTCGCCGGTCGGAGTCCCACCGTCTTCCCACCAGACCATTTCGCCGCTCGTCCACTCGAACCGACTCGCCTGCAGCGCCCGAATCGTGTCGTCGTTGAAGTTCAAGTACGGCGCGCGGAATCCGGACACGACGAAGCCCGCTTCCGAAAGGACTCTCCAACTGGTATCGACCAGCTCCTGCTGTCGGCGAAAGTCGTATTGATCCATGCGGGTGTGAATATGCCCGTGGGCGGCGATTTCGTGTCCTTGGTCCTGCAAGGCGTGCAGCAAGTCGGCGTGGCGCTTTACCAGGGAGGAGGTGACGCAAAAGGTCAGTCGAAAGCCGCGCCGGGTGAAGAAGTCTTCGAATTCCGCCACGTCCCGACGGAATCGCTCTCGGCCGCGGGAAAAACGCCGAAGGACTTCGGCGGTGCGCTCCACCCCGTGTAGCGCACCCTTCGTCTTCAGGAAATGCTTCAAATGGCGGGCGAGGGACATAAGCGTGATGTGTTTTGCGTGCCTTGTGCTGCGGGCCGTGTATCACGGGCATCCTTGCCCGTGATCGCCCTGGGCGCCACGTTTCGCATACGATGCAGGCACGTTGTTGAGGACGCCCTTTCAGGGCTCCGGGTTGTTGTTGTAGGGGTACACTGACCCAGGGCGGCGGCCGCTGACGCGGCCCTGCCTTGGGCTCTCAGATGGTGTCGCGCCTCCGGCGCTCCGTCGGGCGCCAAAGGTACGGTGCATGCCAAAATGTCCATTCGCCGTATTCCACAGGCAAGGATACCTCTGGTACTCCCGGATTCACAAGCAAAACGCCCATGGTACAGCGGCAGGATGCGGGAATCGTTAGCCGGCATGTCGGTAGACAAAGCGACTCACAGCCGGTAGAACGCTTTGGGGCACGGCATTGCACATCCACCCGGCGGCGCGGCGCGAGAACCCGTTTCGATCGGCGTGACCCGCCGCCGAGGGCGGAAGGAAAGCGAACGTCAATAGCTCACAACGGGTCCCCCAGTGTCGCTTGAAATCCATCAAACCTTTGTCCCCCACCGGCGTCCGACCGAAGTCAAACTCGGCGAGACCTAGGGCATGTGCTTCGCGAATCGCGTCCCAGAACGCAATGTGACTGGGAAATCGCCTGGAAGCAGAGGCCTCCGAGCCGATCACCTCCGCCGACATCCGATCCCGGTAAACGAAGGCCATCAGCACGGATAACGCCTGGTCTCCGTCCTCGACCACACAGCCCCGCAGCCAACCCCGCGGTAACAGTTCGTCGAGCCACCGGCGGAAGAGAGACCGGGGGAAAACGGGGAGACCAAGCCGGGAATGCGTTCCAACGTAAAGGCGCCAGAAGCTCTCGAAATCACTTCGACGCAGGGGCCGAACGCGCAAGCCGAGGCGCTCCGCCCGATGAATGCAGGGGCGAACCGCTCGGCGGGAAATGCACTTTAGGATCTCTTCGAGGGGGCGCCGCAGATCCAGCCGGTGCCAGGCGAAGTCTCGTCTCGGCTCGATCCCGTCGGTCGTCGCCACCAGGTCGGCCGTCCGTGAACTCCGTACCTCCAGAAACGCGAGGCCGAGCGCCTTCCGCTTCGCATCGGCCGCTTCCAAAAGCCGCAGCCACTCGTCCCGGGTGCGTACCAAGGGATCGCAAAGCGTGCTGTAGGGGAGGCTCACCAGCCTCCTTCCCGTCAGCCGGCTGGAAAACTCCATGGCGGCCAGACCTCCCCACAGCTCGCCGGTTGCGTCTTCCAGAGCCAAGTAATGTGGACGTAGGTGCGGGAAACTCCGCAGCAGGATCCGCGCCCAAGTGGAAGTGTGGGTAAGCCACCCGACAGGGTGCCTTTCCACCATGCGATCCCATCGGGGATCGGTTAACGGATCAAGTTCGACGATGCGTAGGTTGGGCATGTACTTCTTTTGGAGGTGCGAATCGCGCTACTGACGCGAATCACGCGAATTACGCCAATGGGCACCTTCGGGCTCGGTCATTCCCTTTCGACCCGAGTGGAGAGAAACTCCCCGACGGCGCCCGCCACCTGCGCTTGCTGCTCCGCCGTGAGGCCGGGAAACATGGGCAGAGAAAGGATCTCCCGGCAGACGCGCTCCGTGATCGGGAAGTCGCCTTCCCGGTAGCCGAGATGGGCGTACGCCTTCTGCAGATGCACCGGGACCGGGTAATGGAGCGCCGCGCCGATACCGTTTTCCTTGAAATGATCGAGCAGGCCGTCACGGTCCGAGACGCGGATCACGTAAAGATGCCAGACGGGACGCGACCCGGGAGCCACGTACGGGAGCTGGACCGCAAACGGTGAAAGCAGGGCGGCGTAGCGGGAAGCGGCTTCGCGGCGGAGACCATTCCAGGCATCCACGTGGCAAAGCTTCACCCGCAGCATTCCCGCCTGAATGGCGTCCAGGCGGCCGTTGTAGCCCTCCACCTCGTGATAGTACTTCCTCACCTGCCCGTGATCCCGCAGCATCTTGACCCGGGCTATTACCTCTTCGTCGCTGGAAACCACCGCCCCGGCTTCACCGCATGCGCCCAAGTTCTTTCCGGGGTAGAAGGAAAAAGCGGCGGCGTGGCCGAAGGAGCCGGCTCGGCGCCATGCGGCGGGGGTACGGGTCTCAGGTTTCAGGTTACAGGTTTCAGAAGAGGGAGGCGGCTGCGCGGCTGGGTGCCTGGGTTGCGCGGCTGCTAGGTTGCCGGGGTACTCTCGGTGGTCTTGAAACTTGGAACCTGAAACCTGAAACCTTTTCGTCCAATATTCCGCTCCGTGCGCTTGGGCGGCGTCTTCGACGACCAGCAGTCCGTAGCGCTCGGCCAGTTCGAGAAGGGGATCCATGTCGGCGCATTGGCCGTAGAGGTGTACCGGCACGACGGCCTTGAGGGGCAAACCGCTCCGGCGGCCAAGGGGACGCCCCGTAGCCGGGTCCGTATCGCACGAGGACAAATACTCGGCCAGTGCCTGCGGACTTAGATTGTAGGAACTTTCGTCGATGTCCACGAACTCCGGTTCGGCGCCGGCCTGGGAGATTCCCTCCACCGTCGCGATGAAGGTGTGAGGCACGGTGACGACGGCGTCGCCCTGTCCCACGCCGCAGGCCGTTAAGGCGAACCGGACGGCATCCGTGCCGCTGCCGACTCCGGCGCAGTAAGGAACCCCGCAGTAGGCGGCGAATTCCTGCTCAAAAGCCTCGACCTCGGGGCCTCCGATGAATTGGGCCGAGCGCAGCGCCCGGCGGACCACGTCGAGTAGGTCGTCTTCCAGAGAACGATGCAGGGAGACCAAATCAAGAAAGGGGATCGGCATGAAGACCTCCAGGAAGCCTAAGCTGGCACGGGCATCTGA
>JAPXNP010000024.1:871-14130 GCA_033811955.1 Acidobacteriota bacterium | reverse complement strand
GCTACCGTCACCGAAATCTACGACTTCCTTCGCTTGTTGTTCGCACGGGTGGGGATCCTCTACTGTCGATCCTGCGGCAAGCCCGTCCGCTGCGATACCGTGGACCAAGTTGTAACGGATCTCCTTTCGTCGTATACCGGCCGACGTGCTCTGCTCTCGTTCCCTCTACAAGGCAGCACCCTCGATTTGAGTGCAGACGCGCCGGAGAATAGAACCACCGTAAGGGACCTGCAGGAGAACCTCGTGAAGCAGGGATTTTACCGCTTGCTGGCTCCGCCTCTGGGAGAAGGACGTCCGATCCAGCTTCCGGCGTCGTTGCCCGATCGCCTTGAGGACCTACTCACCTGGCACGTCCTGGTCGATCGGGTGCTCTTGGAGGAGAGCAGTCGAGACCGTCTGGTCGACTCCCTCGAGCTGGCCTTCAAAGAAGGTCGAGGAATCGCCGTCGTTACGGTACTTCCCGAAGCAGGCGAGGGCAAGCCGACCGTTCTTCGGTTCAGTGAACGGTTCGAATGCCCGAATTGCGGAATTTCCTACCAGGAACCCGAACCTCATTCGTTTTCATTCAACAGCCCGGCGGGGGCCTGCCCCACGTGCCACGGTTTCGGCAGCACCATCAGCATCGACCCCAACCTGGTCATCCCGCACCCCGGCCGGTCCCTGATGGAGGGAGCCGTCGAGCCTTTTCGCAAGCCCCGCTATCGAAAGTATCAGCGCCGACTGCTTGAGTGGGCCCGCGATCTCGGGATTCCCGTCGACGTTCCGTTCCGCGATTTGTCGCCGGGCGCCCAAAAGGCCGTCTGGTTTGGGGCGGAAGGATTTCCGGGAGTCCTAGGTTTCTTCGAGTACCTGGCCACGAAGAAGTACAAGATGCATGTTCGGATCTTTCTGGCCCGGTACCGGGGTTATACCACCTGCCCGGATTGCGGAGGTTCCCGCCTCCGGGAAGAATCCAGGCTCGTGCGCGTGGGCGATCGTTCCATCGCCGAGGTCGTAAGCTTCACCGTGGACGAGGCCGGGGAATTCTTTGCGAACCTCGCTCTCCCTCCCGCAGCCGCCCGGGTGGCCTCCCGGCTGGTCTACGAAATCCAGCGGAGGCTCTCCTTCCTCCGAGAGGTCGGGCTGGGATATCTCACTTTGGAGCGGCTTACTTCGACCCTAAGCGGTGGAGAGATGCAGCGGATTCATCTTGCCGCCTCACTCGGCTCGGCGCTGACGGGAACCTTGTACGTACTGGATGAACCGTCCATCGGTCTTCATCCGCGGGACCAGGGACGCTTGATCGGCATCCTCCAACGGTTGAGAGACCTCGGGAACACCATTGTCGTCGTGGAACATGAGCGGGAGATCATCGAATCGGCCGATCACGTCATCGACGTTGGTCCGCGGGCCGGTGCGGAAGGCGGCCGCATCATGTTCAGCGGCCCGTACCGCGAACTTCTCGACTGTCCGAACTCCCTAACCGCACAGTATCTGCGCGGGGAACTCCGCATTCCCCTGCGGCCACTGCGGCGCAGGCCTCGCCCTCCGCGTCTGGTGGTCCGAGGAGCGAGTCACAACAATCTCAAACACATCGATGTCGAGATCCCACTGGGCTTGCTGGTCTGCGTCACAGGGGTTTCAGGCTCGGGGAAATCCTCCCTCGTGGAAGAGGTGCTTTACGCCGGTCTAAAGCGGAGGAAAGGAGAGTGGACGGGTCCGGTAGGGGCCCACGAGTCCATCGAAGGCACCGAACTGGTGACGGACGTGATCTTGGTGGATCAATCCCCCATCGGACGTACTCCTCGTTCCAACCCGGTCACTTACATCAAGGCATACGACGAGATTCGCAACCTCTACGCGGAACAGACGGAGGCCAAGTATCGGGGACTCACTCCGGGGCACTTTTCCTTCA
Organism: Acidobacteriota bacterium; assembly: GCA_033811955.1. GTDB lineage: Bacteria > Acidobacteriota > UBA6911 > RPQK01 > JAPXNP01 > JAPXNP01. The sequence continues at coordinate 12,236 of JAPXNP010000024.1, read as the reverse complement.
ATATCGCAGGGGGTCGCTGTGAAAGCTGCCAAGGCGCCGGCACCATCACTGTAGAAATGCAGTTTCTTGCCGACGTGGAACTTCCTTGCGAGGAATGTGGAGGAACCCGATTCCAGCCTCACATCCTGGAGGTTCGATATCGCGGGCTCAACATAGCCGAGGTCCTCGACCTTACGGTGGGAGAGGCACTGGAGCACTTTCAGGGGTGTACGAAGATTCAGCGGAAGCTTCACATTCTGCGGGAGGTGGGCTTGGACTACCTGCGCTTAGGACAGTCCGCCACCACGCTTTCAGGAGGTGAAGCCCAGAGACTGAAGCTCGCGGCGTACTTGACTCGATCGACCACGGGACATCCGTTGTTCATTTTAGATGAGCCCACAACCGGCCTCCACTTCGACGACATCAACAAACTCCTTTTGGCGTTCGAACGCCTTTTACGCGAGAACGCCACCATCCTCGTGGTCGAGCACAATCTGGAGGTTGTCAAGTGCGCCGATTGGGTCATCGACCTTGGTCCTGAAGGCGGTTCCGAGGGCGGCAGGATCGTGGCCTGTGGGACGCCTGAGGAAATCGCGGCGACGCCGGGTTCTCACACCGGACGATACCTCCATACGGTTCTCCGGACCCCCTGCCCGTTCCAGTCGGAGACGGCGTAACCCGAGGAGCCGGACCAACCTGAGAACCGTTTAGGAAAAGCCCAGGCTCCAAGCCGGTGCCCTGGGAAAATCGGGTCGGATGTTGCCAATCGAAAGGGACGATCCAACCGCTTTCATAGTAAAGTGTTTTTTAGGTGTGCCGGCGGCTTAGACGCCGCGGAGCAGTCGGGCGGCGCAACCGGCGGTCGGAAGAGGCAAGGAAAGGGGAAGTTAGGAATGACCGATTTTCATCAGGAGGGAATCATTACGACGCTACACGACTTGGCCGGCGGTTTCGAGAGAGCGGAATACCTTGCCCTGACAGAACAGAAGCTCTGCCAGTACAACCGGCAACGACGCCTGGCTCTTCTTCTGCCGTCCCTTTACAGTGAACTGGACGCCCCCCACGTCCTCGACCGTATTGTTGCCGAGTTACAGAAGACCGGCTACCTTTCCCACGTCACAGTGGCTCTAGGGGGAACCAAGGACCCCAGGGATTTCTTCAGGGCTCGCAGCTACTTCGGACGGCTGGCCGGCGAGAACAGAAGTGTGCGCGTCGTCTGGGTAGACGGGCCGCGCCTCCAAGACATCCTGCAGCTGATCGAAGAGCGACAAGTTCCGATCGGGAGTGCAGGAAAGGGTCAGTCGGTGTGGCTGGGTCTCGGGTACATGTTGGCACGGAACGATTGCGACGTCATCGCGCTCCACGACTGCGATATCGTCGATTACAACCGGCTCCTGCTGGGGCGGCTTCTCGAGCCGGCAGCCAATCCGAACAACGACTTCGAGTTTTCCAAAGGTTATTACGGCCGAGTTTCCCCCCAAGACTACAGATTGAGGGGTCGGGTAACCCGCCTCTTCGTACTACCCTTGATCGATTCATTGGTTCAGCTCATGAGTCGTCAAGGCCGGCCCGACCTGGTACAGTTCTTCCGGTACCATCAAACTTTTCGGTACCCCTTGGCGGGAGAAATCGCCTTCACGTCTCGGCTCGCCCGAGGTCTCAACATCGCCTTCGATTGGTCTTTGGAAGTCAGCACGTTGTCGGAGGTTTACGAGCGCATCTCGCCACGGAAGATCGCTCAGATTGACCTCTGTTGCCTCTACGAGCACAAGCATCAGGATGTTTCCGTCGAGGATTCCCGACGGGGCCTTCACCGCATGGTGGCCGACATCGGGCGCTTCTACCTGAACCACTTACGCTCCCACGGGGTGGCGCTGACGTCCGCCTACGTGGACGCAATCTGCCAGACGTATTATCGGAACGCCCTGCGTTTCGTGAAGATCTACGCCGACGACGCGGACGTCAACCATCTTTCCTTTGACCGGTACGAGGAAGAACTGACGGTGAAGCACTTCCGAGACTTCCTCTGGGAGGCGTGGAGTACAGTCGAGGTCGATCCGGCCGAAATGAGCTTGCCGTCATGGAACCGGATCGTTTTCAGCATTCCCGACATTTACGACCGCCTTTTGGAAGCGGTGGAAGCCGACGCCTGCGAGCCGGAGTAGACACGTTCGGGACCTGCCGTCGGAAGAAGCGGTTTCTCCGCACCCATGGCCGGCGGCTGGAAGGAAACCCGACAGGAGGTACTTATGGACAGCCAGCCGATTGTTGTCAACCCTGAAGGTGTCAAGGAGGCCGACCTGGTCGTCGGAATTCCCTCGTACAAGGAAGCGGACAGCATCTCTCTACCCACGGACATAGCGGCGAGAGGATTGCTGCGATACTTTCCCGAATATCGTTCGGTCATCATCAACGTCGACAATCATTCCCCGGACGGTACCCGGGAAGCCTTCCTGAACACACCATCCAAGGTTCCGAAGGTTTATATCTCTACGCCGGAGGGAGTGCGGGGCAAAGGAAATAACCTACGTAACTTGTTCCGGGCCGCCACGGAACTCGACGCCAGGGCCGTCGCCGTGGTGGATGCGGACTTGGAAAGCATCACCCCTCGTTGGATCCGTTACCTGCTTGAGCCCATTCTGCAGGGCGCTGACTACGTCAGTCCGATTTATGTCCGCCATAAATACGACGGGACCATCACGAACCAGGTGGCCTACCCGATGCTGAGAACTCTCTATGGCTTAAGAACGCGCCAACCCATAGGGGGAGACTTCGGATTTTCCACCAAGCTGGCCCGAGCCTTTCTCGCAGAGAAATTCTGGAACGAACGGGTGGCCCATTTCGGCATCGATATCTGGATGACCACCATCGCCATTGCGCGGCATTTCAACGTCTGCCAGACGTTCCTGGGAACCCCCAAGATCCACCGAGTGAAAGATCCCGCTGCGGATCTCGGTCCCATGTTCGTCCAAGTCGTCGGGACCCTCTTTGACATGATGGTCGAGTTCGAGTACCTGTGGGCTTTCATCCGGAAAAGCGTACCGAGCGCCATTTACGGTTTCGGCCTCGGCGCCGCCCCGTCGGCCCCCGAAGTCAAGGTCGACACAGACAAGCTGTTCCGCAGCTTCCGGGACGGGTACAGGAAGTATGGGCCTCTTTGGCAAGAGATCCTCCCCCTGCCGGTGCGCCGACAGCTCGAGGAGGTCCTCCAAGAAGACGCGGCGGAATCTTTTTATTATCCTTCGGATCTGTGGGCTCGAATTCTTTTCAACTTTTCTGTCGCCTACAAGGACCGAGAATCCGACCGGGACGGCATCGTACGAGCTCTGATTCCCTTCTACCACTCTCGTGTACTCTCCTTCGTGAACAAGACACGACAACTGGACACCCAGGAAGCCGAGGAATATCTTGAAGAGATCAGCCGGGTCTTCGAAAGCGAAAAGTACTACCTAATTGAGCGTTGGGAGGAGTCCCAATCCGCCTACACACGGTTGCTGTTCCACTGAGCGGCCGCTTGACCCTGCGTGCGGCGGCACGGCGGGGCGGGAACCAACCGTGCTCCCTGTCAAGAACCTCGCGTCAGCTCGCCGAGGAGACCAGGTGACGGGTTCGACAGAAGGCGCACACTTTCGCCGTCGTGGGTTGACCGCACTCCTCGCAAGGCCGAAGATCGAGATTGCGGCTCGACTGGAACCGGCCACGACCCCGCTCAAGAAATCCAAAGAGCAGCTGGTGCTTTGATCCCGGCGACACTTGCTCCAGGCGGTTGAGAACCTCCTTGTAGAGATGGGATTGAGCCCCCACGGCCATCGGACATTCCTCTACGATGTAGTCGATACCGCGGAGCACGGCGTAGGCCGCCGTTTCACGCTCGGTAACACGAACCAGAGGTTTCACTTTACGTACTAAGCCTTCGCCGCGCGCTTCAAGAACGGGCGACTGGCGACCCAGGTAGTCCGTATTCCAGTGCAACAGGTTACCCAGGAGAACGGCGGCTTCGTCGTCGAGATTATGTCCGGTGGCGACGACGTTGTATCCTCCGGAAAGGGCCTCGCGGTTGAACAAGTAGCGCTTAGTCAGGCCGCAAGGCGAGCAGGCGGGCCTACGGAGCCGCTTTCCCGCCTGGGGGATGTCGAAACCAAACTCCTTGGGCACTGAAAGCTCTCGCAAAGCAACTTGTCTCGACTCCGCAAAGGCGCGAGCCTTCTCGCCGGAACGGTCCGAGTAGCCGGGGATTCCAAGCCCGATATAAAGTCCGTCCGCGTGGTATCCGCTTCGGAGAAGGCAATCCCACAAGACAAGACTGTCCTTACCCCCCGAAACGGCCACCAAAACGCGGTCGGCGGCGGAAAACATCTCGAATTCCCGGACGGCCCGCTCCACCTGCCGTTCGAAATACTCAAAGAAGTGCTCGCGACAGAAGGCGGAATTGTGCCGACGCAGTTCGAGGACCGCCTGGCCGCGGCACTTCACGCACTTCATCGCCTGCCTCCGGAGATTACGGGAAGAATCTCAATCTCGTCACCCGGCTCAATAATCCGGTCGCCCGTCAGCAACGTGTCGCCGCGAATGACGATCACCGCCTCGGGATTCAAGTTCAGCTCTCTCAACAGATCACGAACTTGCTTGCCGGCAGGTACGGTCCATTCCCGCGGCTCCGGGATGGGCATCGTGACCCGGGCCGTCATCGTTCGCCGATCAGTTTGCCTCTCATGCCCCATGCTTTCGCAGTGTACCAGACCTTCCTTAAAGGCCCGGCCCCCGGGAGCCGTCTTGTCCCATCCTGTACAATGCGGTTTCCGTTCTCTGGGCCGCTCAAGGCATCTGTCAGGTGCTCGAGCTAAGTGGAGATCTGACCATGAGGTTTTCAGTAATCCTAATGCTGTCTCTCGCGATCCTCCGCCTTTTGTCGCCGGCTGTATTCGCCGCCGATCAGGAGACGGGCGGAATTGTCTATCTGCAGAACGGCGACCGGATTTCGGGGAATATTGTCCAGGTAACCCAAGCCGCACTGGTAGTCGAAACCACCTACGCGGGAAAGGTGACAATTGAACGGTCCTCGCTGCTTAAGGCTGTGAGTAAGGAACCGCTCGAACTGACACTTACGAGCGGCCGTCACGAAATCGGGACGGCGGAGATAACTCCCGCACATCTTCGGCTCGGCGAAAAGACCTACGACTGGGCTGATGTCGTCGAGGCCGGCATTCCCTCCCAACCGGAGGAGCCTCCGAGCTTCTTCAAACAATGGGACGGAAATTTGGACTTTACCTACAGCGTGAGCCGCGGCAATACGAACCTGGATCACATGGGGACATACCTAGACGCGAGTCGAAGAACACCCGCCGACGCCTGGACGGTTCGCCTGCGGAATTTGTATTCCCGCCAGGACGGCACCGTCAGTGGCGATCTGCAATCCGGCCGTATCCGTTACGACCGCTTCGTCAGCGAACGATGGTTTTTCTTCGGAGGCTTCACGGCGGAGCGCGACGACATGGAATCCTTGCGCCTGCGTACCAGGGAAAGCGGCGGATTCGGTTACCGCTTCACGGCCGGCAGCGAAACCGTGCTTTCGGTTTTCGGTGGTCTGTCCGCGGTGCAGGAGAAGTTCGGGGGGCTTGAGCGGATGAATCTTAGCGAGGCCGGGCTGACGACCGAGTTTCGCACACTGCTTTTCGGCCCGCTTTTGCTGATTGTGAACTCCGACCTCCAGCCGCGCTTGAGCGAAGATCGGTACCTCTTCAACCTGGACACCGGTTTACGGGTACCTCTCATAGGACGACTTACCATCGGATTTCAGTACTTTACCAAGTACGACAGTGCTCCACCCAGCGCGGAGAAGCAAACCGATTACGGCTTCCAATCCACGGTCGGGTTGCAGTTCTGATCGACGGCCGAGACGGCCGTCCTCCAGCCCGGCAGCCTCCCCACGCGCCACAAGTACCGTTCAGTCGACTGAAATCACCACGTGAACGACCTTGTTCTCGGGATCGGGCTGTATCCTGTAGTCCACCGTGAAGGCTCCGGACCGCACGCCGAGTCGGCGTGCCGTCGCCGCCAGGATCTCGCTCCCTTTTTCTTGGAGAAAATCCTTGGGGTAATTCACGTCAAACACCTCTCCGGCGGGAAGCGCCCACTTGCGGCGAATTTGGTCGGCCAATCCGGCATAGGGAGTTTCGATGCGCAATTCTCCCATTCGGTACTGAGGACCCTCCTCGACCGTCACCAACAGGTCGGCCAGGCCCTCGCTTTCGTCATACGCAAAGCCGTAGCTGACCTTCAGCTCGGCATAACCGTCTCGCCAGTAACGCTCCTTGACGGGGTTGAGCCGCCCTTTCACTTGCGTGGCGTCGGCCGGCTCGCCCGGTTCAATTCCGAGCAACTCGGTAAGCTCCGCGTCCGACAACGCCCGGTTTCCACTCCAACGGATCGCACCCCAACGGTACTGAGGACCTTGGACGACAGGCACTTCCACCCGCACCCGGGCCACTCCCGGCGGGGAGTCTTCCAGCGGTTCGGCGCGAGGTGTATCGAACTGAACCTGAAGGAATCCCTGCTTCTGGAACTCCTCCAGCAAAGCGCTTCGGGCGAAGTCGAGAACTCGGGTGGTCGAATACGGCTGACCCAACAGCTCGGCGGAAACTTGGCGGACTCTTCGGGCCGTCTCCTCGGCGCAGCCGGGAAACGTAATTTCAGCAATCGGGAAGGCTCCGCCGGTTATTCGAAAGAGAGCGTAGTCCTCTCCGGTTTCCACGTCCACATATGCGGTGACTTCAACCGTGCCCGGTATGTTCTTCATGCGCAGAAGGTCCGACAGGATGGAGACAAGCGTTCGTCGTGCCTCTTCCGAGGTGGGAACGGTACCGTCGTAGAGTGGCAGTCGGCGCCGGAGCGCCTCTTCCAACTCACTCACGTCGAAGCCGACAAAATTATCGAACATGGCGGGAAACACGGATTCAAACTCCTCGAGCTGGAATTCCACCGCCAGCCCCTGCTCCCCCGTCCGAAACTTGTAGCCTACCCGCGAGAAATATCCCGTCTGCAGCAAGCGTCGGGCGGCTCGGCGGATGTCGTTCTCGTCCACGGAAGTCCCGACGGCCAAACCCGAGGTAAGAGCCACCCGCTCAGGATCGAGCCGCTGGAGCCCCGTACAATGAACCGCCTCCAAGACTTGCGGAGATTGCAATCCCTGGGCCGCACCGGCGGTAAACCAGAACAAGAACAGGACCCCGGCGACTACCGCCGGCAGCCGGCCGGACACTTGCAGATTCCCACTTACCGAACATCGTTGAGTTTCCCCTGGCATAGTCCCGATTATCCTGCAACCATGGGCGCAAGTGGCTGACGTGCCTCGCCTCTCATTCCGTATGGCCCGGGAGCGAGACCGCAGCTGTGGGCACCGTGCTCAGCCCGTGGCAAAGAACCGTACTCCCAAGACATCGTTCCCTCAGGGCTCCTCCGCCTCGTCGCAGCGCTCCACCCGTAAGGCGCGACCGGAAACGGGGTCAACCTCCAAAAGGACGGCCGCGAAACGCGGGCCTTTCGTTTCCGGCTCGTGGCGCCCCCCTATACCAGTCAGAAAACGGTGGATGGACGGTTCACGTTTCATCCCGATAACCGAGTCATAGGAACCGGTCATCCCCACATCGGTGATGTAGGCGGAACCCTTGGGCAAAATGCGGGCGTCCGCCGTCGGAACGTGTGTATGGGTACCCAAAACCGCCGAGACTCTGCCGTCCAGATACCAACCAAAGGCCATCTTTTCGGAAGTTGCTTCGGCGTGAAAATCCACCACGACCACGCGCGTCTTCTCCTGCAACTTCTCCAAGAGCTCGTCGGCCCGGCGGAAAGGGCAGTCCGTCAGCGGCATGAAGACACGCCCCTGCAGGTTCACTACGGCCACATCAACTCCGCCGGCGGTCCGTCCCACCCAGACGCCTTCCCCGGGAAGGGTCGGAGGATAGTTTGCCGGGCGCAGTAGTTTCGGTTGACGATCCAAGTACTCTAAGATCTCTTTTTGATCCCATACATGATTGCCGGAGGTGAGCACGTCGGCACCCAGGCGGAAAAACTCCTCGGCAACGGCGGGAGTGACTCCGTATCCCCCGGCTGCATTCTCGACATTCACGACGACGAAGTCCACAGCCTCTTTCCGCCGCAAAGCCGGAACCCGCTGCTTCACCACTTTGCGGCCTACACGGCCGACCACGTCACCTACAAACAATATCTTCATCGGGCGTAGTCGACCACCCGCATCTCACGGATCAGGGTCACTTTAATCTGTCCCGGGTACTCAAGATCTTTCTCGATGCGTTTTGTAATATCCTTCGTGAGCCAATAAGCATCCTCGTCAGCGATCTTTCCCGCGTCGACGACCACCCGAATCTCGCGACCGGCTTGTAAAGCAAAGGCTTTCGCCACACCTGCGAAGGAACGCGCGAGCTCTTCCAGTTTCTCCAAACGACGGATGTAGCTCTCCAACACCTCCCGGCGGGCTCCCGGACGGGCGGCGGAGACGGCGTCGGCGGCCTGGACCAGTACGGCCTCAATACTGCGGAACTCCACGTCGAAGTGGTGAGCTTCAATCGCGTGGACGACCGCATCACCTTCACCGTACTTCTGAGCCAGCTGAACCCCGATCTGCAAGTGGGTACCGTCCATGTTCCGATCCACCGCCTTGCCGATGTCGTGAAGCAACCCGGCTCGTTTGCAGACCATCACATCAGCGCCTACTTCCTCGGCCATGAGTCCGGCCAAATAGGCCACATCACGACTGTGCTGCAACACGTTCTGTCCATAGCTGGTGCGGTATTTCAGCTTGCCCAAAAAACCCAGAAGCTGCTCGTGGAGGTTGTGGATGCCCAACTCGAAAGCCGCCTGTTCCCCCTCCTCCCGCAGCTTTCTTTCGAATTCGGCCTCTACCTTGGCAACCACCTCTTCAATGCGGGCCGGATGTATTCTGCCGTCTCGGATCAGCTGCTCGATGGCCACGCGGGCAATCTCCCGCCGAAGCGGGTCGAAGCTCGACAGAATCACCGCCTCGGGCGTGTCGTCTACGATCAGATCAACACCGGTGGCTTGCTCAAGCGCCCGGATGTTGCGTCCCTCACGTCCGATGATACGTCCCTTCATTTCTTCCGACGGCAAGTCCACCACCGAGACGGTCGTCTCGACGACATGCTCGGCGGCACAACGTTGGATCGCCAGGGACAGGATCTTCCGCGCCTCGACCTCCGCCTTCTCCTTCGCTTCGTCTTCCACCTTACGGGCCAGCAAAGCCCCCTCGTGCCGAGCCTCCGCCTCGATGCTTTCCAGCAGCATCCGCTTGGCTTCATCGGCGGTCATACCCGCCACCAGCTCGAGTTGACGAGTTCGTTCCACCACCAGTCGGTCGGCTCTCTCCTGCGCCTCCGCCACCTCTTGCTCCCGTCGCTTCACCGCACGAGCCCGCTGCTCGACGTCGCGTTTCTTGCGTTCCAAATGGCGGGATTCCCGCTCCAGACGCTGTTCCTTCTCTCCCAGACGCCGTTCCAGCTCGGTAACTTTTTTCCGCTGCTCCTGGATCTCCTTCTCGGCGGCTACCCGCCAGCGAAAAATCTCGTCTTTTGCTTCCAGCAAGCGCTCTTTCTTGAGTCTTTCGGCCTCGGCCTCCGCCTCACGACGTAGAGCGGCAGCGGCCTCTTCGGCTTCGCGAAAGCGCTGCTCTATGATCTTGAGTCGGATGACGAGCCAGACGGCAAGAAGAGCGGCGGCAATCAAGCCGAAGATCAGATACTCAGACATGTCACTTCTCCCGGCTCCGGCCGCGAAACGCCTATCGGAGAAGGACAGGAGGCAGGGGAAATCCCCCGCTCTGCCGTGTGGCCGTCGAAATGAACCTGGCATCTACCAGGTGGGTTCCCTGCTCATAACCCCACAGGGTTTTGAGACTCCGGGATCCCGTTTCTTGAGTGTTGGCTCAATTACAACGCAACCATCACGCACATCGCAGGGGATCCTTCTCTATTCTAACGAACTCGGGCCGCGAGCGACTGCGGCCTCAGTTTCGAGCAAGCGGCTCAATAGTCGCTGAGCCCTCTCGGTTACGTCCCGGCGAAAGGCCTCCAGCTTCTTTTCAGCCGACAGCCAATCATCCGCCAGGTTCAATGCGGCAAGGACAGCGACTTTCAACGTATCCACGGTAGGGGTCTGTGCGGCCACCTCTGCCATTTTTCGATCCAGGATCGCGGCCAACTCTTCGAGATAGGCTGTATCTTCCGCTCGAATCTCATACTCCCGATGATGAATACGAACCGTAGTCACAACAGCTAAACACCGACAGTTTATTCAGGGACCGGAATCGCCCGACTCTACGGCCGACAGGTCCGTAATACGATCCCGAATCCGAGCGACCCGCTTAAGCACCTCGTCTCTCTGCAACCGCAATCGCTCGATCTCCTCCGCCTTTGCTCGACACTCCTGTTTCCATGCCTCCAGTTCCTCAACCAGCGCTCCGACCTTTTCTCGTAGTTGTGCGTTTTCTTTTCGAATCTCGCCGATTTGGTCGAGTAACGGGAACAGTCGCTGTTCGAGCTCGTCAAGTAGTGATTCAGCTGTAGGTTCCATTCGCGGCTCTTGTTCCTCATGCCCTTACCGGCACCACCCGCTAGCGTGGCTTTATCCCGAACCGCTCGACCAACGCACCCAGAATGCGTTCACACGCACCAGCCACTTCCGCCTGTGTCAAGGTGCGGTCCGGAGCCTCGAACGTCAAACGCACGGTTAAACTTACCTTGTCAACAGGAAGGGATCGCCCGCGGTAGAGATCAATCAATCGAACACCAACCAGTTCGGGAACTGCAAGTTCCTGAACCAATGAAACTATTTTACCGTACGGCGTAGATTTGTCAACTAAGAAGGATAAATCTCTTGTCACGCTGGGGAAGCGACTCAGCGGCCGAAACCGAGGTTCCGGGAGAGGAAACGCCCACAGGCGTCCCAGCTCCAACTCGGCCAGATACAGCCGAGCCGGCAACTTCAGCGCCTCCGACCGCCGCGGATGCAGCTCTCCCGCCCAACCCAGATGATCCCCGCCCTGGGAGACCACGGCAGCCACCGCACCGGGGTGAAAAAAACTCGGCGCCGACCCGGGTTCAAACTGGACACCACATCCCAAGTCTCCCAACACCGCCTCAAGCAAACCCTTCAGATGGAAAAAGCCGAACTCCTCGCGGTACGGGGCAAAATACGGATCATGGTAGGCCCCTATAGCCGCAACCGCCAAACGATCCATCTCCACGACGCCTCCGTCGGAAGCGCTCCGGTGATAGATCTTGCCGATTTCAAACAGACGAATGTCCCGTAGACCCACGTTTAGGTTGCGACGCACCGACTCCACCAAGCCCGTCAG
>JAPXNP010000024.1:0-861 GCA_033811955.1 Acidobacteriota bacterium | reverse complement strand
AGGGTTCTCCGCAAGTGGGAATCGGCTTCCGACAGGGGATTCAGCAACGGAACCAGCTCATCCTCGAGACCAAGAACCCGAGCTTCACGCTCCGGAGACGTAAAGCTATAGTTGATCGCTTGGCTGAAGCCGCTTCCCAGCAACACACGGCAAACCCGCTCTTCTTTCTCGGCCCAGGGAAGATCCCGGCCCGGCTCCGTGGCGGGAGGATAAGCCGAGGGAATTCGATCATAGCCGAAATGGCGGGCCACCTCCTCAACCAGGTCGTCCTCCAGCGAAACATCACGGCGAAAGCTGGGCACGCTGACGGTGAAAGCACGTCGCTCCCCGTCCCAGCGAGGCGCAAATTCCAAGCCTCGCAGAATCGGCTCCGCGTCCTCCTTGGGAATCGCCAAACCCAGAACGCGCTCAATTCTATCCAGCCGCACGGACAGTTCGGGAGACGCCACCGGCATTGGGTAGACATCCCGAACCTCTCCCGCGCATTGCCCCCCGCAAATCTCCACAATCATCCGGGTTGCCAGATTGAGAGCTTTAACCGGCATCTCGGGATCGGCTCCACGCTCGAACCGATATGACGCTTCCGTACTCAGCCCGAGTCGCTTCGCCGTCCGCCGCACCGAAACCGGATCGAAGTATGCACTCTCCAGCAGGACCGCCGTCGTGTTCCCGGAGATCTCCGTCGCTTCGCCCCCCATGACCCCGGCCACGGCTACCGGCGCTTTCGCATCACAGATCATCAACATTTCGGGAGTCGCTTCCCGATTCACCCCGTCCAGAGTACGAATGCACTCCCCCGCCCGAGCTCTGCGAACCACAATGCGATGTTCCCGCAGCTTGTGGTAGTCAAAAGCATGCAAC
>JAPXNP010000023.1:11578-14271 GCA_033811955.1 Acidobacteriota bacterium | reverse complement strand
GTACGGCGCAGGCGCTACGCGACGCCGGTCTGTCGGTGGACGAAGTCTATAAGGTAAATGAAGGGCGACCGAACGTAGTGGATCTCATCAAGAGTCACCGGATCCACTTAGTCATTAACACGCCGCTGGGGCGCGAGTCCTTTTTCGATGAGCGGGCGATCCGGAGGGCGGCCATGCAATACGGCGTCCCCTGTATTACCACCCTCAGTGCGGCCAGGGCTGCGACCAGTGCCATCAAGGCGTTGCGGGAGGAGCGGCTGTTCGTGCGCAGCCTTCAGGAATACCATCAGCAGGTTCTCAAACCGGCGTAAGAGTCGAAGAATTGGGGACCTGCCCGAATTTGGCATGGGCGGAGAAGCCGGGTAGTGCTCCGTCAAGATGCCTTTAGGACGGTGGCGACGTCCTTCGGAAATGCTCGTAAGATCGGAGGGCCGAAGCCACGGTACAGGTGACAATCAATAGCGCGGCGGCGGAAAGAAGCACCGGCAAGTCGGCGGTACCGGTTCCGAAGAACAGAGGCTCAAGGGGGGAGGCGAACACGGCGGCCGCGCCCACTCCCACGCCCGCATCGATCAATGTAGGCTTCAGACCACGAGCGATGAGCAGCCGAATCACGTCGGAGTAAGAGGCTCGCAGCGCAACGCGGATCAGGATTGCTCGTTGCTGCCGCGCCGCCAAGTGCGCCGTCACGCCGTACAGTTCGAGGAGTACGAGAAACAGGCTGACCAGCACGAACGCCGAGAAGACCCTACCCGCCACCCTCTGCCGGAGGAAGTAGCTGTCGATCCGCTCCTCGAAACTCGACAACTCGGCCACGACCGCTTCACTCTGGAGAGTCTGGACGCGGTGTTGAAGCTCGGACCAAGAAGGGAGAGGTGCCGGTAGTGCGCAAGAAGAGGAAAAACTCCACCGCCGGGCGACCCCGCAAAGGCACATAGACTGATCTTTCGCCGCGAAAGCAGCATAGAAGCTGGGACAAGTCGTTGAGGGTTAGTCAGTTAAGGCAAATCAGCCGACCGTCCCGAACGAGGGTCTGGGGCGGTTCGAGTGTCCACCTGGGCCGGTAATCCCAGGCGCACGTCCTTCGCCTGTATGTCCGGGATACGGACTTCCGCTTTCAGATGCCACGCGGCATGGCCACGACGGCCAACGGCGTCCCCGGAGCCGCGTACTGGCCGACCTCCATGTGTAGACGCTGGACGACTCCGCCGATTTGTGCCTTGACTTCAAGGGTGTCCAACTGGTGTTTTCGCAGCGAGTACAGAGCTCGCGCCTGTTCCAGCTTCGCTTGCTGAATCGCCGGCTGTGAGCGACTCGACTCTTCCAAGGCCTCCAACCTGGCCTTCAAATCTTCGTACTCGGCCTCGGTCGCCCGAAGTTACTATTCCGCTTCCAGAAGGCTCTGCTTTAACTCCCGGTTGCTGAGCTTCAAGAGGACGGTGTCCGATGCCACGTCGGCCCCGGGTTCGAGAAGAATACGCTCCACTCGGCCGCCGGTCTCGGCCGTTACAAGCCGCATCTTAACCGGCACGAGGACGCCGAAACCCCGCATGCGCAGAGGGGGATCTCCGCTGTTGACCTGTGCGATCAGCAAACCGCGGCTTTTCAAGGTTGGGGGGATTCTTGGAATCGGGCGGTCAACACCCACCCGGCTCCCAACGCGGTAAACAGAAGGACCGCCACGATCAGGCGCCGGAGCCGGCGCGCCTGCGGCCGGAGCCGGTCCATGCCGTAACTCTGTTCTTGCGTGGCTCTTTCAGCGGCCATCACCAAAGATCCGGGTCAACGAGCTCTCGTTCCATAATGAATCATTGCTGACTAGGGCGGCTCGTCATAGCACGACACTCATGACTGGACTTCCCGTCCGTCGGGCCTCTTCGAGGGATCTTCGTTACTTAAGCGCACAACCTCAGGACAGGCGTGTCCTTCCTCCTAGTCCAGCGATACCAACGGTGGTTGACCCTCCTCAGCTCATAGTCTCGACATCGGTCAAGACGACTCCGAGCATACTCCCGGAGACAGATGTGTCAGGTCATTGCTATCGCTCCTTGGCGTTCGATGTCCTGTCCAACGTCTCTTGCCATGACGTCGAAGCCGGCTTCGTGCCACGCTCGGCCGCTACCTCGATTTTAGTTTCCGCCGGCGCAATTTCAGGATTCGCAAATTTCCTTCTATCGGAGAGCAGCCTGTCCAGCAGCGGAAATGCCGGGCAAAGGTCTGGTAGGAACTGAAACCAACCCTCCAGCTCAATTCAGTAGTACTGCAGTGGTTGGAGCTGATCATTTGCAGCGCATCCCTGATGCGGTGCAGACTGACTAATCTGCCAAGCGTCAGACCGGCTTCAGGGACTAGAAGGCGGTTGAGATGATGCCCGCTGATCGAGGAAGCTCGAGCCACCGCTCGTAGTCTCAAATCCTCCGAGTAATGTTGGGCAATATAGCTCCACGCTCGTTTCAGCCGCGGATCGTGAGAAATGAGATCCTACACGCAGCCATAGAAGGCCTCAAGATGACTGAACGCGTCAGCGTATTCTTGCGGCCCGTCTGTGCCCTGTGCCCCCTTTGCGCCCTCGTCAACCGACAGGCTCATCGCTCCCGACCTCCCTGAGATATGGGTAGCATAGGCCGACCATCCTGTCGACATTTTAGCCGCCAGGAGTTTCTCCAACTATCGGGGGGCGGCCCACAAATTGG
>JAPXNP010000023.1:0-11568 GCA_033811955.1 Acidobacteriota bacterium | reverse complement strand
CCATCAAGGCGTTGCGGGAGGAGCGGCTGTTCGTGCGCAGCCTTCAGGAATACCATCAGCGGGTTCTCAAACCAGCGTAAGAATCGAAGAATTGGGAACACGCCCGAATTTGCTACTCCTCCGGTGGGAGGCTTCCATTGAAATTGAGGTAGGTGGGCTCGTTCAAGCGGGAGCGAAAGGCAGCCAGTAACCGCATGCCCTCGGTGGGTTTTAGACGATTTTCTCGAATGGCGTTGTCGATTTGCTTCTTCATTTGCTTGACCAGCTCTTTCGCGTCGTACTGCATCATGTTGAGCATTTCCCCAATGGTCGTGGCCTCAATCCGCTCTTCTATGTAGTAACCCGACTCCTCGTCGTCGTCCAAAAAAACATGGATTTCATTGACCCTGCCGAATAGGTTGTGATTGTCTCCCATGATGTCTTGGTAGGCTCCGGTCAGAAAAACCCCCAGATAATAAGGTTCGCCCGATTCAGTCCGATGCAGCGGAAGAGCGCCGGCCACGTCGGCCAGATCGATAAACTTGTTCACTTGCCCGTCTGAGTCACAGGTGATGTCCACTAAGGTACTCATCTCGGACGGGAACTCGTTGAGCCGATGAATTGGTGCGATAGGGAACAACTGTCCCACGGCCCAATAATCCAGCAGCGATTGAAAAACCGAAAAGTTACAAATCTGCTGGCAGGCCAGCTGTTCGGCAAGCTGACTTAGTTCTTCCGGCGCCTCGTCATCCATTCGTTGGAAGAGGTCTCGTATCTTTTGGGCAATCCTCCAGAACAACACCTCCACGGAGGCCTTCACGTCCAGCTCCAGCAAGCCGACTTCGAAAAGCTTCTGGGCTTCCTGGCGAAGATGAACCAAGTCATGCCATGCCTCCAGCAGGTTCTCGCCGGACAGCTCTTCCTCGACTTCCAACATGTCGGTCACCAACTTGTGACCGGCCGGCTGAAATGATGACGTTCTGTGGAGTCCGGTCCGGGAAATGGAGCCCAGCACGTTGACGACCAAGACCGAGTGATAGGCGACAAGCGCCCGCCCTGACTCCGAGAGGATGCAAGGCTCGGGCACTCTTTCGTCCTGGCAAACATCCTGGATGTTGTATACCACGTCGCGGGCATATTCCTCGACGGAGTAGTTCATAGAAGAATGGAAAGTAGAGCGCGATCCGTCATAGTCAACCGCCAGTCCCCCGCCCACATCCACGTACTCGATTTCGTAACCCATCCGACGGAACTTGGCGTAATAGCGACTCACCTCCCGTACCGCGCTCTTGATGGTCATTATGTCCGGAACTTGTGAGCCGATATGCACGTGAAGGAGTCTCAAACAGTTCTTGAAGCCGGCGAGTTCGAGCCGGCGGACGGCCGCAAGAGCTTCGGCCGTACTAAGACCGAACTTCGCCTGATCGCCGGTGGAACCGGCCCACGTGCCGGAGCCTTGGGTGGAAAGCCGAATGCGCAGACCCACGAAGGGTTCCACGCCGTGCAGCTTGGCCAGATGGATCAAGAGGGGTACCTCTGACAGCTTCTCGACAACCAGGATGACCTTCTTGCCGAGTTTTCTTCCCAGGAACGCCGTCTCCATGTAGGCCTGGTCTTTGTAGCCGTTGCAGACAATCAGAGCGTCGGATGCTTCGTGAAGAGCCAGGGCGGCGCAAAGTTCCGGCTTTGATCCGGCTTCCAAACCCACTCCGTAGGGTTGTCCGGCGTCTAAGATCTCCTCCACGACTTCCCTCAACTGGTTGACCTTGATGGGGTACACCGTACGGTATTGGTTCTTGTACTCGTATTCCTCGATGGCTTGGCGGAAGGCCTCGTTGAGGACTTGCACCCGATGCCGCAAGATGTCCTGAAAGCGTATCTGCAACGGCGGCTTCAGACCCTCCTCTTCGGCCTGACGGACAATATCGTAAATCGAAACGGCTTGCCGCTCGTCCTGGTAGGGAGCCACGGCGATCTCTCCCTGCTCGTTGACGTGAAAATAACCCGCTCCCCACCGTTCGATGAGATACAAGGCAACCGAATCCTCGGTAGTCCAGTCGGTTTCCCTGGCAATGTCGATCGGGTTCATCTTTCTTCTCTCGGTGCTCCGCGTAGGTCGTTCCAGCAGTCGAGCCGGCTAAGGTTCCTTACCGTGCTTTTCGTTTCTTTAATGTCCCCTCAGCGTCCTCTCGAGCGGCCGTGCAGTCCAGGACAGTTCCGTCATCCAGCTTGCCTCCACGGATCCGAGTCCGTGTCCCCAAAGTACAGTTCGATCCTATCGCACTACCCGCCTCGACCGTGACGGCAGACTCGATTGTAGTCCCGTTCCCTATCGTAGACGAACTAACAACGCAATGAGAACCGATCGATACCTTGTCCCCGATCTGCGAGTCCCTCACCGTTGTGTAGGCGCCGATACAGCTTCCCTCACCGATCGAAGTCTTCCCTCGCAAGATGACTCCGTCCTCGAGAACGGAGTCGGCACCGATGCTTACCGACGGTTCGATCAAGCAGCTCTCGGGAGAGGTCATGGTGACCCCTCGAAGCATCCAGTGCGTTGCGATGCGGCGTCGCACCCGGCGTTCTGCAGCGGCAAGCTGTACTCGGTCATTAATGGTGACCACGTCGTCGGATTTTTCCAGCCGCACCGCCCTGACACGCTTGCCCGCCTGGTGGAGTATCCGCACCATGTCCGTTAGATAGAATTCTCCGGCGGCGTTATCGTTCCGTAAGCTTGGTAAGTACTCGAGAAGATCCTGCACACGGAAGCAAGCAAAACCTGCGTTCACTTCCCGGATCTGTTTCTGGTATCCGTCGGCATCTTTTTCCTCAATGATGTCAACGACATCGCCTTCGGTATTCCGTAGGATGCGTCCGTTTCCAGAGGGATCCTCGAGCTCCACGGTGAGCAGGGCCTCCGCCGCCCCTTGATCGCACTCGGAGAAAAGCTGTTCCAGGGCTTCCCGGGGGGCAAAGGGCGTGTCTCCGTAAAGGACGAGGACATTTCCTGCACGGGTCTCGAGGAGAGGGACGGCGCACTGCACCGCATGTCCCGTTCCCAACTGTTCCCTCTGAAGAACAAATTGCACTCCGTAGCCCGCTAAGGCGCTTCGGACCAGTTCCGCGCCCTCTCCAACGACGATGATGGGTTCATCTATCGAAAGCTGTTTGAGCACATCCAGCAGGTAGACGATCATCGGTCGCCCACAAAGCGGATGCAAAACTTTAGGGATTTTCGATCGGAACCTGGTGCCTTTACCGGCGGCAAGAACGACGGCGGAGCGTTCCGTCCGACGGGCCGTCAGCCGTTCAGAAGTACAATTCTTTGAGACGGTCAATGTGCTCCGGTCCATAGTTCAAAAAACTGAACGAAACGTCTCGGTGCCCGGCAATCCTTCGGAAACCCGGCAAAAAGCAGCGTGTACAAAATCCCTCCGACTTTCGTCCGGATTTGCCGGATCACGTCTCGGATTTCAGTAGAGCAGTGAATTCGGCGATTTCGCGCAGTGAATCAAAGTCGGGGTCGTTGGACGCCATTATCCGATGTTCCGGGGCCATGCCGATGGCTTGGCGCAGGTACTTCAAGGCGGGCTCCCATTCACCTCGCTGGGCGTGAACGGCCGCCAGCGCATAGTAAACCGAGGGGGCAAGCGAAGGGGCCTTCTCCAGCGTCTGCAAGAGGCTTTCCACCGCCCTTTGATGGTCTCCGCAGTTCATCCAGTACACGCCCTGGTCATACCATTCTTCGGGGGTTTTGGGTTCGTGGTTTGCAGCCTCCTCCGCCTGGATGCGCCGCGCACAGATCCGCCGATAGACGCGAATCCGCTCAGCCAAAGGCTCCTCGGGTGCAACCGCAGCTTCAAGAGTGGAAAAGACTTGAGCCGCCGCCTGGTACTCTTGCCGATAGTACAACTCGAGCGCCTGCTCAAAACACGCGAATGGATCGTCTTGGGTCGAATTTTGCACTCCCATGGCGTTTCCCTCTGAAGTCCGCGATGTTCGGGGCTGTTATCCCGTAAGTTGTCTACGGGTACCACCTGTCGCGGCAGAGCGAATAATATTCATATATCGTCGGCTGCAGAGTCAAGGGGGGCGGCGCTTCGGCTACCCCGGATTTCGACGCTGCGGTATCATGGGTGCAAGCGTCCGACGGCTGGAAGGCGAGGGCGGTTCGGCAAGGGCGATGGAATCGGCGGTGGTTTCAAGGGTTGATTGTGCCCAAAGCATGAGGTTGGAGCGGGTATTGGAATACACGCGTCATCGCATGGGTGCCGACACCGTTTATCTCATCAATGCCTTCGGTCAGGAGCTGGCTCGGTCCGGTGATGCCCTCCCCGGCACTGCTGCGGGGCTGTGCTCATTGGCGGCGGCCACGGGTGCCGCCGCTGCAAAGCTTTTAGACGTCACGGGAGATGGAACGGGAGGTAGGACCCTGATCTTCGGTCGGAGGTCGTATGCTCTTCTCGAGCCGTTGGCGGGGAACACATGGCTTGCACTCATTGTGCAACGTACCAGGGTACAAGAACTTGCCCGCGTTGGGCCGTGGTTCGCGCGCGTCTGTCGGGTGCTGGAGGATGTTTTGACGGTGAACATTGGTCAAGGGGAGAAGCCTTAAGCTTGACGGGCCTTAGGAAGACGAGTCGTAAAGAGGCCGTGGCGAGCTTGGTGATCTTAACGGGTTATGGCTTTCATCAACGAAGCACGACGTGAAATCAGCTGCAAGCTGGTTTATTGCGGGCCGGGCTTGTCGGGAAAAACGACCAACATTGTGCAGCTCTATCGTTCGGCTCGTCCCGAATACCGTGGTCGCCTTCTTTCCCTTTACTCAGAACTGGAACGGACGCTGTATTTTGATTTCTTGCCGCTTGACGCCGGCAAGATTCGGGACATGAGGGTTCGTTTTCACCTTTACTCCGTTCCGGGACAGGTTTTTCATGCGCCGACCAGGAGACTGGTCTTGCGGGGAGTCGACGGCATCGTCTTCGTGGCGGATTCTCAGCGCTCCCGTCACGACGCCAACATTGAAGCCTTGAAGGATCTTCAGGAGCACCTGGAATTTTATGCTCTTCAGCTGGAGGATATTCCTTACGTTCTCCAGCTCAACAAAAGGGACCTTCCCGAGATTTGCGACTTAGATGAGATGATTGCTGAACTCAGATTGGTGGGCGAGCCGGTCTTTCAGGCCATCGCCGCCGAGAACCTGGGAGTGAGGGAGACCTGGAGGGAAATCGCCAAGCAGGTCATCATGCGAATGGAAACGGAGTTACTGAGTCTTACGCAAGAGCGTGGTACGGTGGTCGCCGATTGGATGACCCAGGCGGAAGAAGAACTGCGGCCCGCCGGTTTATGAGGAGGCGTTCGTTTGATCAAAACCGAGATCGGAGAGGATCTCGCGTAGTTCATTGGGTAGCTCGAGGGTACGGTGCCGCAATCCCCGCAAGACGTCCGAGAAGTAAATGACGAACAGACCGTCGCCGCGCTGCTCGGCGAAGCCGTTCAGGCGGACACGGTGTCCCTTGGTAGCGAGGCGAACCAGCAGATTGGCTAAGTATCCTGTGGGGGGTGCCTCGCCGGGTGGAAAGCGGGTCAAAATTGCAGCCGGGCTGAGATCAACCGCGTCGGGATGCCAGGTTTGCTCTTGGCCGGAAATCTCCACGTCAAGTACTTCAGGCATGACAGGAATCCGTTGCCATCGCCGCGACTCGAGCGGGATCAGTCGGGTGGGTAAGCTCAGGTTGAGGCAGATTCGGCCCTCCCAGTGCACTACCTCCTCCAGCCGTGCCGTAAAAATCCATGTACGTCCGCAGTCGGAGAAGACGAGCGTGCAATCTTCGTTCGGCTTCAGATTGCTTACGGAGTCGTTGCGTTCGATCAGGCGGAAGGTCACGGTGTGGTGGGTGACGGAGCAGGTTAGAAAGCGAACCGGAAAGACACCTTCCTGACGGCCGAAGGAAAGCAAAGCAGGTCGTTGCAGGCCGCAGCATCGCGCCAAAGTAGGCAGGAGCCGATATTGTCTACTCGTCATCGTTCTCTACCACCTAGCCGACTGTCTGCGTTTTCCTGTGTTGGGCTTCCAAGCGCCCGCTTGCACGGCCGTAGCGCGATAGAGTGAACGGCGCCCGGCCGATCCGCTTTACCCAAAGTACATCGGTGCGAGGAAGAATCCAAGTGGGGGAAACGTTCCGTTGTCCATCCGTCCCGCAACACGCTTCCGCACGGGCGGCTGAAGAATTCCGCTTCGGGTTGAGCGAGTCGACGTGATAGATTGCGGCAGAAGCCATGCCGTTTGGATCGCTAAGGGACGAAGAAGCGGAGCCCCGCGGGGAGACCGAAGCATCCGAATCCGTCCGGTGGAGGCGAGTCTACTTGGGTGTTCTCGCTTACACCTTGATTTTGTATCTCCTTCTCGGTCTGTTCTCCCGGTACTTCGCCCCCTAAGGTTTCTTCTGCAAGGAAAGCCTGAGAAGAAGGGAAGGAAAGCGCAATGCATTGGCTGGACTGGACCGTTGTAGCGGCATATCTGATCTACGTTGTTTATGACGGGGCGCGCCGGAGTCGGGATACTCACCACACGTCCGGTTATTTTCTAGCCGACCGGTCCCTTCCTTGGTGGGCTGTCGGTCTCTCCATCATGGCGACTCAGATGAGTGCCATCACACTGGTCGGCACGACGGGACAGGGCTACACCGACGGAATGCGCTTCATCCAGTTCTACTTCGGCCTGCCGGTGGCAATGCTGATCTTGTGTGTCACGGCGGTGCCCTTCTTCTATCGTGCCCGGGTGTACACCGCTTACGAATTTCTGGAGCGTCGCTTTGATCCGCGCACTCGAGCCCTGACGGGGCTCCTGTTTCTGCTGTCCAGAGGGCTTTCCTGCGGCGTAATCATCTCGGCACCCGCGGTGATTCTTTCCGTCGTACTCGGCTGGAGCCTGCCGTTTACGGTGGCCGTCATTGGGCTACCGACGATTGTATACACCATGATCGGGGGAGTTCAGGCCGTAACTTGGACCGATGTCAAGCAAATGTTCGTGATCTTTGCCGGACTGGGAGGCGCGGTGTGGGTTATCCTACAAGGACTTCCCGATCAGGTGAGCATCCCGGGCGCGTTGCGTCTGGCAGGCGCAGTCGGCCGTCTTGAGACCATGGATTTTCGTTTCAGCCTGGAGGAGACCTATACGTTTTGGTCCGGTCTGATCGGCGGGACGTTCCTCATGTTGTCCTACTTCGGTTGCGATCAAAGCCAGGTACAGCGTTTTTTGACGGCGCGTTCGGAAGACGAGGGAAAAGTCTCCCTGATCATGAATGCATTCTTGAAGATTCCGATCCAGTTCTTGATCCTGCTGATCGGGGTGTTGGTATTCGTCTTTCATCTGTATCAACCGGCGCCCCTTCTCTTCGAGCCGGCCGCCGCGCAACTTCTAAGCGACAAGAAAGAGTACGTCGAGCTGCAGTCCCGTTACGACGAGGTGTCGGAAAGGCTGCGGGACGTCGCCGTGAGGACGGACGCCGACAGCGAGGCCGTGAAGTCGTTCCACCGGCTGGCGACGGAGAGGGAAACACTGCGCCGGAAGGCTCTCCGTTTGGTCCAAGAAGAACGAAATGAACCTGCCTACCAGGACGTAAACTACATTTTCCCCCGCTTTGTGTTGACCTATCTGCCCGTGGGGCTTGTGGGCCTGATGATTGCGGCCGTATTTGCCGCCGCCATGTCGAGCATTTCGGCGGAGCTGAATGCCTTGTCTACCGTTTTCGTGATGGACTTCTATCGGCGCTATTTCAAAAAGCGCGGAACCGATGCGCAGTACTTGTGGGTGGGTAGGCTGGCGACGGCCGCGTGGGGCGCATTGGCTTGTCTGGTGGCTCTGTACGCCGCCCAACTCGGCTCACTTATCGAAGTTGTCAACCGCTTCGGCTCTTACTTTTACGGGTCGCTGCTGGGCGTCTTTATGTTGGCGATCGGGACCCGGTGGGCCACCGGCGCCGGCGCCTTTTACGGGCTTCTAGTCGGTATGGGAACAGTAGCTGCGGTGAGCCGGCTCACGGATATTTCGTACCTGTGGTACAACGTGGTCGGTGCGGTGGCGGTGGTGTTGACGGCCGGCTTAGTAGCGGCCTTTCAGCGACGCCTAGGACTCCGTTAAGTGCGGTTCCTCGAGCGCGGCTGTAGTGCCGGACCGCATCGGTTTGTTCAGGGCATGGGTGGGCGGGCTTCTCGAGCCGGCGGCCGAGAGCCGTAGCCGGCACGTCGCGTCCGAGAGTTCGACCGAAGCTGGAAGGGGAAGGGTTTGGTACTTTTGCTGGACCCTTCGTGTGATAGCCTTCTACGCCGCGACCGTGTGGACGGCGGGGAGCGCCGGGACGAGGCCGGCCGTTGTCGGCGGAATTACACGCCGAGGCCCCGGTCGCTGTTTCGGAGACGGAGCTTCCTCGATAAAGAGTTACCTTTCGATTTCGGGGAGCGTAATGACCGGCTGGCAGACGATACGAGTTTGCCGCAGGTGATCCGCCTTGCGCGGTTTGAGCATTTTATCGGTTTTGCGCTCTTGAACAGAGGCGCACTTGGAATCGGAACCTGCTTGCGCATACGGCCGGGACGCAGGGTGTCGGTTTGACAAGGCGTTTCGCGTTGCCGTTTATCGGCGTGGCAGCTCGGGAGAGCACGAAATGGAAGGCTTGTTGGATAGGTTGAGACGAGGCCCGGTTTTGGCTGACGGAGCCATGGGTTCTTATCTATTCCGTCTGACGGGGAGACTGTCGGAAGAAGAACATGTCTACGAAGCGCTAAGCTTGGATGAGCCGGACCTTATCCGCGAAGTCCACCTGGCCTATTTGAAGGCCGGAGCCGAGTGTTTGACTACCAACACGTTCGGAGCCAACAAGCCCAGCCTGGTCGACCTGGGGGAGTACCGAAGCTGCCGCGAAATCAATCGTGCCGCGGTTCGAATAGCTCGGGATGCGATCACACGTTGGGTGGAAGTTCATGGCGGCAGCGAAGCGATCTATGTCTTCGGTTCCGTCGGTCCGACCCTTCGAGAGAATCAGACCACCGACCTTGGCGATGTTTACGGCGAGCAGATCGAGGGCCTTATCGAGGCCGGTGTCGACGCCCTGATTCTGGAAACGTTTGCGTCTTTGCGGGACCTTTTGGAATTGGTCCGGTACGTGCGGCGGGAGTGGGATGAGAAGATTCCCATCGTCGCCGAAATGAGCCTTCGTCGACCCGAGGGGGCGCAAGTCTGGCACGTTGTACCGAGGGAGTTTGTACGAGAGGTGTCCGAGGCGGGTGCCCAAGTGGTGGGCGTCAACTGTTGTACTCCTTGGGACGCCCTCGCATTTGTGGACGCTTTGGCGCAGGCGGGCTATGATCCCGGTTCTCCCGCCTTGATATCGGCTATGCCGAACGGTGGAGGCTTTCAGCGTATCGGCAACCGATACATGACCCGCGTGAATCCCGAGTTCATGGGGCGGCTGGCCCGCACGCTTGTCCAACGTGGTGTTCGTCTGGTTGGGGGCTGTTGCGAAGTTCACCCCGAGCACATCCGTGAGATGGCGAATTTTCTCCGGAGTGAACTGGCGGGGAGGCAACTAAAGGCAGCCGAGGTCCGCGACTTGGGTCGGGCGGCGGAGCGATGGAGCCCCGTCGGAGCGGAGGAAAAGCAAGGTAACGGACCTTTCTCCCGCAAGTTGTTCGAAGGTGAATTTGCCGTCAGCGTCGAGGTGTTGCCCCCCCGCGGCACTTCTGAGGAAGTTCTGGTCCGTAAGGTGTCTCTCATTAACGAAATGGCTGCATCCGGCCTGGTGGATGCCGTAGACCTGACGGACGGCTCCCGCGGTATCGCCCTGGCTCCAGCTGCGGACTTTGTCTCCGTCGTCCGCGAGCGATTGGATTGGGATCACCGTTCGGGCGACCGGCTTGAATTCATTCCCCATTTCACGTGTCGGGACCTCAACATCATGGGGATGCAGTCGCGCCTCATCGGATTTCATTTGCTTCGCATCCGCAATGTGTTGTTTATAACCGGGGACCCTCCCAAGATGTCGCCAAGCTATCCCCGCTCATCAGGGGTGTTCGAGGCGCAGTCCACCGACGTTAT
Source organism: Acidobacteriota bacterium (assembly GCA_033811955.1). Taxonomy (GTDB): domain Bacteria; phylum Acidobacteriota; class UBA6911; order RPQK01; family JAPXNP01; genus JAPXNP01. The sequence goes on along the minus strand of JAPXNP010000023.1, from coordinate 1,493 downwards.
TCGATGGGCACACGAGTGCCTGAATGCCGGTGTGGATTTTGGAGGAAACGTCCTGGCGAAGAGTGGCGATCCGAGAACGCGTTTTACCATCGGTTCCGGGTTCGAGCCGGAGGCTCTCGACTTGCGGCGAGAGCTGGACAAGCTCGAACGTAAACTCGCGGCGGGGGCCGACTACATCATGACGCAGCCGGTTTTTCGGCGCGAGGTCCTCAAGATTCTCGATCCTTACCGACAAAGAGCGCGGGTTCTTGCAGGGGTTATGATATTGCGGGATTTGGCGCAGGCGGAAAGGATTGGTGAGGTTTCCGGGATCGTGATTCCGCCACAAGTTTTTGAAGTCCTGTCCCGCTACGACGCCCCGGATGATCAGAGAAAGGCGGCTTTCGACCTTGCGGTGGATCAGGTGCGTTGGGTTAGGCAAGAGGGATGGGCGGGACTCTACCTTATGTCTCCGGCGGCGCATGGCGCCGCGCTGGAAGTGCTGCGCGCCGCGTTTGGATAGTTCGCTTCCAGGGCTTTCTTGCCGACCGTGGGGTGGTTCCTCCAGGTATGCTTCAGTGACGGCTGGATTGGAGAGGCGGCCGCGGAAGGGGAGACTTTAAGGAGGAGAGAGCGTTGGGGTCCTCAAAGGAGGTTCTCCCGGTTCGGCCGCCTCATACGAAGTATACCACTTATTGCACTTTCCTTGTGCAATTTTCCTGCTTCCTAAAAGATTGATGCGATGCGCCGACAAGAGTTTCTCCATTTCGGTAAATTGTTGTTGGATTGCAACTTGCGACTCGGAATTTAGCCCTAACCTAGGTGCACAGATCGGGTGCAATCCGCTGACACGCAGTTGTGACGCGATCTCGGAATCGTCTTCCACGGGTTTTCCACAACATTTGTGGACAGGTCCTCTCAGCCCGGCTACGACCCTCTCTCGTGTCGAACCGGACGTGGGTTGGGAAGACCGCGGATGCTGTTCTTGTCAGGTTGGTCCGGTCTCGAAGCGGTCCGACCTACTCTTTGGCGACGGGTACGAACTTCAGTGGTATGGAACCGAAGTGAATGACGGTAATGAGCTGTAAGATGCCGACTGTCGGGAGGGAGCGGGAGCTTGATAAGAAGTCTGGGAAGTGGACCGCAGCGGGTCCCGTCGAAGTTTTAGGTCCGTGATGAAATGGTCTACACTGACTTCCCGATTGGGCGGTCTCAAAAGTTCCATGAAAAGCCCAGGCAAGACAGCCTGCACCTGTAGGCACGGCATCTTGGTGCGCGGGCGCCGGATGCAAGGCCGGGAGTAGACCGGCGGTTCACTCCCGGGATCCTTGGGGCCCGGGAGTGACGGGATTGCCGACGGCGTTTTCGCGTACGTGGCAGGACAATGCCGGTTAATTCCATCAGCGAAATAAATCAGTGAGCGGCCTGAGGACAGAGGTTTCTTTGGCGTACGCCCGATCACAGAAGGAGATGTGCCATGTCAGAGGACGAACGATCCCTACGCTCCCGGCCCG